>NZ_FUWM01000019.1 GCF_900167185.1 Selenihalanaerobacter shriftii | reverse complement strand
CTGATAGAGGCAATGAATTTAAAAATAAAGTTATAGATCAGCTATTAAATACATTTAGTATTAACCGTTCCTTGAGTAAGAAAGGCTGTCCCTATGATAATGCTGTTGCAGAAGCTGCTTTTAAAGTAGTTAAAACAGAGTTTGCGTTTAATAAGATCTTTAGTAGTTTTGAGGAATTAGAATATCAGTTATTTGATTATGTAAACTGGTATAATAATCACAGAATACATGGGTCACTAAATTATCTTACCCCTGTAGAATATAGAATGTTAATGTCCGAGAAAAAAGTGTCCTAAAAAGGATTGACAATCCAGATTTCCAATCTCCGCCTCATCAAACCGTGCGTACGGTACTCCCGTACACGGCTTTCCTATTAGCTTCTTCTATAAATCTAAAAAGCATAATGCATTTTAGATTTAAGATATATTCTCCTCCTCAAGTCTTGTAAACTTATAGATGCTTTTTCTTTTCTCAAATGATTTCTCACAGGAAGAAGTGGGGCTTCTCCAGTTCCGAACATATACCATCGCTAATACGCCGCTGGTGTGTATAAATGTTTCAGCCAATTTTCATTTATACATTCTGTCTTCGCCCAAACGTTAAAGGCTCGACCACCAAATTTTATCCCTTTCGAAGCTACTATGCGTTCACTGGTGTTATGGTCTGCATACTTGCTTGATACCCTATAGATACCTTTTTCAATGGACTTCAATATAATTGATTTCTCAATTATATTGCCATTCAGCTACAGAGTTTTGACTTTTACTCTGATAGGACTTTTACCTATTAGATATGTCTAAAGGGTTCCCGACGTGCTCGTGCCGTTAGGCCTGGCAAAAATTTTGCGACCTAAATACTTACCTTATTCATTGCAAACTTTGTGACAGAGAGCATGTCTCGTAGGGTAGCCTGATCTTGGGCGTAACAGGAACCCTCTGTTATATGATGTGACGGCGGAACCTTAGTTTTATAAAGCCCATTTCATTCTTTGTTTTAAAACATCTTTTGTTAAAAAGCCAGTGTAATCAAACACTTGTAAATTAAATGTATAATCATCTGAACAATAATCTTTCCAATTTTCAGCAATGAATTTAATATCTTTTGCTGTTATTAAACCTACATCTGTATCTTCATTGGACTGTGCTTTTAATTTTTGAGCTTTAATTAAACAATCTGAAGTAAAGGATGGCGCAACAACTAAAAATAAAGTTACCCTATTTTTTTCCTCTTGTATGTATCTTTTGAACTGATTAAAATGTTTGTCTGGAAAATTATAGTCTAATTCACAACTTTTATTATCCCATAATATTACATCATCATTTTCACAAACTAATCTCCCGTCAGGATTGTTGTTTCCTTTCATTTTCGTTGGAGTATGTTTTAAAAGTTTTTCAAATAGAAAGCTAGTAGCTTCTTCAAAGTAGTGTTCAACTGATAAATCTTTATCAATTATATTATTTCCTCTTAGCTGATTATACTCTCTATTTGCTAATTCATCTATATAATTAAAATATAATTCTCTAGGGTCACTACTTTCTACTTTATAGGTAATTAAATTATCATAAAAATCTATTATATTATTAATTCGCTCTTCCTTAGTGCCACTTATATTAATATCTTCCAAATCTAATAATATTTCTCTTAATTCATCCTTGGTAAGTTGGCCTAAGGCCATGGAGGGCTTAATCTGAGTATTTAATATTCTTGTATAAAGTTCTTTTTTGGTTCCTGAATAAGGAAAATCATGGTTTTTTAAGATTGTTTTCAATTGTTTTTTCTTTAATTTTTTTAAAAGTAATTTATAGGTGTCTTTTTTTAATTCTAATCCTAAAATATTTTTCATAGTATTAGCTATCTCTTCAGGTATGACAAAATAAGAACTATTATCTCTAAGTCTTGTAATCAACCCTCTGTATTGTAAGTCTTTAAGACTTTCCTTAATAGGCTTATATCCATGAATTTTGTTTCCCTTTTGAGGAAAATATCCTAATCTACTTTCTATTATTCTATGCTCACCTATGCTTATATCCAATTCTTCTCTTAAGGTATTAAGAATATTTTGTTCATGTGAATTTATGTCATCTTGCCATTTCCAAGCTGTAATTAATACTTTTTTATAAATTTTCAAAGAATCTTTATTACTGAATTCTAAACATCCTTCCTTTTTACTGCTTTTTATTATCTCTTTCTCTTTTTGTTTCACCTTTTGAATTAACTCATTCTTTTCACATTTATAATCATTCTCATTCAAAAGAATATATAGTAATAAATTATTTAATACTCTAGTATTTCTATCAATATGTATGAAATTCAACTTGCTCTTTATCCTATCATAATCAGCAAACTCATTATTGTTTTTTAATATTAATTTTCTCATTTCCTTTTCATTGTCTTTAGGAGTATCCTTTAAAAAACTGTCTACCAATCTACCAAGATAAAGTTTTGACATTTTTGAAACAATCTCTTCCAGTTTCATTTTTATCCTCCTCGTAAATCATGGTTTAATTTTAGATTAAAACTCAGTTACCACATAGGGATATACATATTTATTAAACAATTGTTGAGTAGAGAAAATTTATTTTTTGAAATGGAAATTATTTAAAATTTAATAAAATAAGTGTTATATTATATTTAAAGCAGACCTATATAATGTAATGAGATAGGGGAGTTTTAGGTGTTATATTTAATATTTTTAACACACAAAACTTGAATGGTCCTTTTAGGTCGTACAAAAGGAGAAAATTAAATTAAAAGTTATATCATTTTTCCCTAAATTATTGATAATATGACTATCTTAAGTATTCAATGGAAGTCACTTATTTAAAATCCCCTGTTAGCCGTCATTTCATAGTCATGGCAGGAACGCTAGTTGCCCAACGTCCCCCACACAGATCCCGGCGTGCGGAACTACCGCACCAGGCTCTTCAGATTGCACTCCCTTCCGTAATCAGCTATTTCAAATGCTTCTTGGTATTTCTATAATGAGGTTGCCACTAGTTATCCGGCCTTGCGCGTCCGGTTAGTGTTTCCTTTGATGGGTTCATATTCCTGTCACCCCTTCCCCATGTAACTAGCTTTCCTAGTCTCAGAGTACTATGAGTCAATCCGACTTCCTACAAGCTACGGGTCGTCCTCTTTTTCGATTGGATAGACCTTCCAGCAATTACTGGAACCTGTAGGACCTCCCAAGTTCCTGATATTTCTCTCTCTTCATGCCAGGTTCTCTGACCCCGACAGACCCTCCGGAATCTCACCTTTTACGATTCCTTCGTATTGACTTCCGCAACGTTAACTACGTCATCATCTGCATTTCTCCTGTTTCCAGGACACCGCTACTAACGGGGCTCAATATGCTTCAGGAATTACGGTCTTCCCTCTGGCCTAAAAAGTTCTCTAAGAAACATACTAAGTGATTCACACAAAAACCAAAATTCAGGTTTTTGGTTCTCTACTTATGTGTACACTTCACCTGAATTGTTACCAATTCAAGGCGCAACACTCGATATAGGTGGATGGTTAGTCCTTACCTAGCAAAGACTGTTATCATATATATCAACTACTTAATATTACTTAAACCATTTAAAGACCTTCACTTTACCAATGACAGTGAGGTAGTAAAGATAGACCTTCTGCCGGCGATCTTTTAAGCTTTTACCATTGAGCTACTTACGTTGATTCTGTTGTAATTTATCATAATCGATGTTATCCTAAGTCTACTTTAGTAGACAGCTTCACTTTGCCAGAAGTATCAAACTTGCTTGGCGTACTAACGTCCCTGGGCTTCACGACGTCCCATTATTGCAGTGCGACCTTTTTTATATTAGTTAATTTTCATAAGTCAGTATTAAATCCCATTTATACAATCAAATTAGATGTCGTTTAAGCCCATGTTATAGGACGTCAGAATTCAAATAAATTTCTAACTTTAATCTGATTTAACTTTTTCTTTAACTTCTTCAAATCTTACTTTAGCATGTCCTAAATTTATTATTAATTTAATAAGAGAAATAGAATTTAATAAGGCATATAAAAATCCAAATATATATGTAAATAATAAACTAGCATCAACAATTTTAAGTGAAATTGATGTATAACTAAAAAATATTAAACCCAAAGAATATATAATATGTAAGATCCAAAGAACTCCAGCTAAATAAAACGGAAAAAAGAAAGATATATATAAATCATGCTTTTTTAAAAACTTAAGAAAACTACCGTCTGCTAAAGATAATAATAAAGCTAAACCAGTAATTACTACTGAAAAAACAGTAACATCTAATACAATTATAATATGAATTAAATCTTTAAAAAGACTTCCAGTATTCTCTCTAGTAATACAATTTAATAAATAAAATATACTCAAAGGAAATATTAAAGAAAAATAAAACTCTTTGCAATTAAATAATTTTTTTATTCCAAATTTTCTTAACATGTTAAAAAAATCAAACTGTTTATTGTTTTTACTCATAATCACTAGACTCCTTATGTTGAGCAATTGCTTTAAATAAAAATCCTAATGCTTTATCAATAAATTCATCTAAATTATTTTTTTCTAATTTGATTGTCTGCGAAAGATGTTCTTCTTCAGAATATACTTCTTTTATATTGCCTTCTAAATCTTTACCTCCCAATTTAAAATCTCCATAGCCCGATAATCCCATATTTACTGAATCTTTAAATAACATTGCCTCTTTATTTAATCCTCCATCAGATTTATATTCATGCTCAGCCTTTTCAGCTTCAAGCTCTTTAATCTTTTCATCTAATTCATCAAACTCCTCACTATAATCCCAATTAGCTGGAATAAGATTAAATTTAGCATAATTTATTTCACTAAATTCATCTATCTGTCTTAAAATACTTATACTAGTAAGTAATTTATTTTCTAATCTCCCAACATTTGGTTGATTGTATGAAATTAATGTACTAAACATTTTTCCAAACTGAAATTTAGATATATATTTTCTCTCTTCAAAGACAACAATTTCCGTTTTTAAATCAAATAAAAAATATGATTCATGAGCAACATTTGGAACATGATGGTCCCGAAGTTCTCCACTATCTGAATCTATTATTTTTTGAGCCTGATCTTTACCTCTACATAATTTTCCTACAACTAAAATTCTTCTTTGTATATTAAATTTATTAATATCTGTAAACCCTATGATTGAATCTCCATATTCTATAAAACCTTTACTTTCTAGTATTGCTTTTAAAATATATTGCTTTAAATCTGATAAATTATGTGAAAATAATTTTTCGCTAACACTAATCTTAGTAGCGTATAAATCAATTTTTTTCAACTCCATTACCTCCCTATACATTTTAACCTGATGTCCTAGTCATGGTAGGAACGCTAGTTGCCCAGCGTCCCCCACACAGATCCCGGCGTGCGGAATTACCGCACCGGGCTCTTCAGATTGCACTCCCTTCCGTAATCAGCTATTTCAAATGCTTCTTGATATTTCTATAGTGAGGTTGGCACTAGTTATCCGGCCTTGCGCGTCCGGCTAGTGTTTCCTTTATAGTTGCGTGCAACTGTCACCCCTTCCCCCATGTAACCAGCTTTCCTGATCTCAGAGTACTATGAGTTAATCCGACTTCCTACAAGTTATGAGTCATTCTCTTTTTCGATTGGATAGACCTTCCAGCAATTACTGGAATCTGTAGGACCTCCCAAGTTCCTGATATTTCTCTCTCTTCATGCCAGGTTCTCTGACCCCGACAGACCCCCCTCCGGAATCTCACCTTTTACGATTCCTTCGTATTAAATTCCGCAACGTTAATTACGTCATCATCTGCATTTCTCCTGTTTCCAGGACACCGCTACTAACGGGGCTCAATATACTTCAGGAATTACGGTCTTCCCTCTGGCCTAAAAAGTTCCCTAAGAAACATACTAAGTGATTCACACAAAAACTATAATTCAGGTTTTTGGTTCTCTACTTATGTGTACACTTCACCTGAATTGTTACCAATTCAAGGCGCAACACTCGATATAGGTGGATGGCTAGTCCTTACCTAGCAAAGACTGTTATCAGATATATCAACTACTTAATATTACTTAAACCATTTAGCGACCTTCACTTTACCAATGACAGTGAGGTAGTAAAGATAGACTTTCTGCCGGCGAACTTTTAAGCTCTTACCATTGAGCTATTTACGTTGGTTTTATTGTAATTTATCATAATCGATGTTATCCTAAGTCTACTTTAGTAGACGGCTTCACTTTGCCAGAAATATCAAACTTGCTTGGCGTACTAACGTCCCGCAAATTCACGACGTCCCTGATAATGCTACCAACTTCTAATTAAGACTGAAACCTTATGTAAGTCATTCCAGCCTTAACTTATGCTCATAGACTGGGATGTTGTTAATCTGCTGTTATGTGAAGTTAGAACGCCAGCTTAAACTCACTGTCTCCATTAATAACTATTCCTGCATCAATGAGACTAGCTAAACGAGATTCAATTACTTCAAGTTCCCTTGAACATATACATCCATCTCTAAACGAACAATCTATGTCATTCTGCACACATTCAGAATTTTTGTAAAAGAAATCAGTTGCAGAAAACTTTTTTCCTTTCATGATATCTAATATCAAGCATCTATCCTGTTCATCGAGCTTATTAATAGTCTGTGTTGTAACACCAAATACACTTGCTAGAACATTTGCTATACCTTTAGTCAGAGTTACATCCAAAATGAACATTACTAATAAAATAGTTGTTTTCTTTACGTTAATATGGTATTTAGCATTCATTGATACCCAATTCCTCGGTCCTTGCATAGGAAGAATTGGCTCATTATCATCAATGTAAAGCTCTTCACTTGAATCAAGTATATGTCTGTTCTTAATGATGAAATTAAAGGTATCATCAACAAGCCTTCCACTATTAGTGTAATTTATCATTTCTTGCATTACTTCAGTTTTATTGCCCTCAATAACTATATATTCCATATATTTCTCCTCACTTTCGAAACAAAGTTATAATTTCACATAACTCATATTTTCATGACACATGTCGTATATACTCCTTATTTAACTCTCTTCATGATGTATGTCGCAAATACTTAATTAACCAACTCTATTATGTTCTTTCACCACAAAACCATAAATTTCCTTGCTAAAATAAGGAAACACCCCTAATTTATCACAATGCACCGATATATAAGCAACCCCCTCCAAAACACAGCACTAAAATTTAATCTTTGTATAATTGTTAGTTCTTCTAGTTCTTCTACTTCCTCTCTACAAACTAATTCAAAACCTCCTATATCCCCCTCTCTTCTGCCTTCTTATTTAATCTCATTATTTAGTTGAATTTTCAACTAAATAAATGTATAATAATACCAATAAGTTGAAATTTCAACTATTTTTAGAAGGAGGTATAAGTTGAGTAATCTAAATAATTTTATACTTAGAGAAGTTGGAAAGTTAAATCGTTGTGTACAATCAATCAGTAATATCAATCTTAAAGAAATCAACCTACAAAAAGGTCAATTCATATATCTAACTGAAATATGTGAACATCCCGGGATTAATCAAAAAGATTTAACTAATATCTTAAAAGTTGATAAGACTTCGACCTCTAAGGCAGTAAAAAAGTTAAAAAAGATAGGTTATATAAAACGAGTAAAAGATGAAGATGATAAGAGAGTCTGGAACCTCTACCCTACTGCCAAAGGTAAGAAAATATACAAAGTAGTCATTGCTGAGGAAAATAGAAATCTAAATATATGCCTTACTGATTTTAACGAGCAAGAAAAAGAATTAATATATAATTTAGTTAAAAGAATGAGAGAAAATATTGAAGTAGATTGGCACAAAATTAAAATGGATTTTTAAACCAAAGTATTATAAAATTACTTTTAGCATAGAATATTACCATGATCTATGTTAAAATAGTAAATTGGGATATGAAAATTCCTATATAAATAAGGAGGTCCAATATGAATCAGACTAAACAAATATGTAATCATTATGAAATGTGTGGAGGCTGTAATAAACAAGATATTAATTATAAAGAACAACTCCAGCAAAAAGAAGAAATGGTTAAAGATTTATTTACCAAAGCTGAGATTGATGTAGAAGAATTTTTGAATATTAAACCAAGCCCTAATATCTTTGAATACCGAAATAACATGGAATTCAGTTTTGGAGATTTAGAAAAAGACGGTGAATTACAATTAGGAATGCATCCTAGAGGTATGAGATATGATGTCGTAACTGTTGATGCCTGTCAATTAGTAGATAACGATTTCAGAATAATTATTAAGACTATTATAGATTATTTTAGGAATCAACCGTTCCGAAAATATCATATCAAGCTCGAGGAAGGATTCTTACGAAATCTAATCGTTAGAAAAGGTTTGCACACCGGAGAGATATTAATTAATTTAGTTACCACTACTCAACAACAACATGATTTCACTGACTTGACCGAAGAGTTAAAGAATCTAGATTATCAAGGAGAATTAGTAGGTTTCTTACAGACTCTTAATGATAATCACGCCGATGTAGTTCAATGTGATGAATTAATAACTCATTATGGGAGAGATTATTTCTTTGAAGAATTATTAGGTATTAAATTTAAGGTTAAACCATTCTCTTTCTTTCAACCAAATACTACTGGCGCAGAAGTCTTATATGAAACAATTAAAGACTATTTAGGTGATGCAGACAATAAGATTATTTATGACTTATACTGTGGTACCGGAACCATTGCTCAATCTGTCGTCTCAGAAGCAAAAAAAGTAATAGGAATAGAATTAATGGAAGAAGCAGTTGAAATGGCTAGAGAAAACGCTAAATTAAATAATTTAGATAACTGTCAATTTATCGCCGGCGATGTATTAGAAAAAGTAGATAAATTAGACCAAACTCCGGATGTAATTATTGTAGATCCACCGCGACCTGGTATCCATCCGGATGCCTTACAAAAAATAATTGCCTTCGATGCTAAAGAAATAATCTATGTCTCTTGTAATCCTAAAACTTTAGTTAGAGACTTAAAAGAGATTACTACCAAAGGATATACTGCTAAAAAAGTTCAACCTGTCGATATGTTTCCACATACCAATCATGTAGAGACATCAGTTCATTTAGTTAAAGAATAAATCAGTCTTTTTATTCTGGATAGATTTTCTTTAAAGTAATCGCTAACCATAAAATAGTTAGTATAGATACAAGCAACTCTGAAATTGGAAAAGCAAACCAGGCGGCATCTAGACCATATGTGCGTCCTAATAAATACATAATAGGTAGTAATAATACTATCTGTCTTAAGAATGATAATACTAAACTTGGGATTCCTTTACCAATAGCTTGAAAAGTAATCGAGGCAATAACACTTAACCCCATTATAGGAAAAGCAAAGCTAATTCTCTTTAAAGCAGTTACTCCAATTTGTACTAAACTAGGATCATCATTAAATAAGCTGACCAATTGCCCAGGAAATATTTGGAAAAACATTCCTCCGATTGTAGTAAACAGGAACCCGGCTATTAATCCATATCTAATAGCTTTCTTCATTCTATCAAGGTTATCATGTCCATAATTATAACCCACTATGGGCATATAGCCTTGTCCCAATCCAAAGACCGGCATCAAAATAAAAGTCTGTAATCTATGATAGACACCTACTACAGCAATTGCCGTTACATTATAAGAGGCCACTATCTTATTAACTCCTAGAATCATAAAACTTGATAATAACTGCATAATCATCGAAGGCAATCCAACTTGGTACACTTCTTTAATAACCTCAAAATCAAACTTAAAACTCTTTATATCTAATTCAAATTGACGATAATTTCTAAAAAGAAAAATACCGATAAATATACCGCTCACTAATCTAGAAAAAATAGTAGCATAGGCAGCTCCTCTTATCCCTAATTTAGGAAATATACCAATCCCAAAAATCAAAAATGGATCTAAAGCTATATTCAAAACAGCTCCAATGATTACAGTTATCATAGGAATAAAAGTATTTCCTTCCCCTCTTAAAATATTATCTGCAATAATTGGAAAGAACAATGCTAAAGAACCTAATAAAATAATTTCTATATATGCTTCTCCTAAATCTATTAATAAAGGATCATTAGTAAAAAAACTTATTATATCTTCCGAAGCAAAGTAACCGATTAATCCTGCAATTATTCCATAAAAAATAGTTATGAATATAATATTTTGAGCTACAATATTAACCTTCTCTTCTTTCTCTTCTCCTAATAATCTAGAAATTAATGAACTAGTTCCAATACCAGTACCTACTGCAACTGCAATTAAGATTAGTTGGATAGGAAAGACTAAAGAAAGTGCCGATAAAGCCTCTTTACTCAAATGACCAATATAGATACTATCTATTACATTATATAATGCTTGAATCAACATCCCTATTATCGAGGGAGTTGATAATTTAAATAATAGAGGAAAGACAGCTTCTTCCCCTAATCTGTTCGATTCATCAGTCAATGCCAAACTTACTCCTCCTTACTAACGATTCAACAATTACAAACGATTTTTTACAAAACAAACTGACTTTAACTTAGTTTATATATTTTTATATAATTTATAAGTTATTAAACAATTAAAAACCTGACTACCTTTAACAGTAGCCAGGTTTCTACCTTAGAATAACTAATAGGTGAAAGTATCAAACTTAGTTGATAATTTTTTGGAGTCTTCTCTTAATTCTTCTAACTTTTCTTCGTCATCTTTATTAGCTATTGCTTCGTATATTAGACGTCCTATCTCTTCCATCTCTTCCTCTTCCATACCTCTAGTAGTAACCGCTGGAGTTCCAATTCGAATACCACTAGTTACAAAAGGACTTCTAGTTTCACTAGGAATTGTATTCTTATTTACTGTAATGGCTATTTCATCAAGCACTTCCTCAGCTTCTTTACCAGTAATATTCATATTATTTAAATTTACTAGCATTAAGTGGTTATCTGTACCACCAGAAACTAATTCCATTCCATAATCTTGTAATGTCTCAGCTAATTTTGTTGCATTATCTACAATCTGTTGTTGATATTCTTTAAATTCTGGAGTCATGGCCTCTTTAAAACCAACCGCTTTAGCAGCAATGATATGCATTAAAGGTCCACCTTGAATCCCAGGGAAGATTGCCTTATCTATATCCTTTGCATGCTCTTCTTTACAAAGAATTAGTCCACCTCTAGTACCTCGTAATGTTTTATGAGTAGTTGATGTTACAATATCAGCATGTTCCACTGGATTAGGATGTAAACCAGCCGCTACTAGTCCAGCTATATGAGCCATATCTACCATTAGATAAGCTCCTACCTCATCTGCTATCTCTTTGAATTTAGCAAAATCTATTATACGAGAATAAGCACTAGCACCTACTACGATCATCTCTGGGTTATGTTCTTTAGCTAATTCTCTTACTTCCGTAAAATCAATTACTTCTGTTTCTTCATTTACCCCATAATGAACGAAGTTATATAACTCACCTGAAAAATTCACTTCACTGCCGTGAGTTAAGTGACCTCCATGAGAAAGATCCATTCCCATAATTGTATCTTCGGGTGAAAGCTTGGCCATATATGCTGCCATATTAGCTTGAGATCCAGAATGTGGCTGCACATTAGCATGCTCGGCACCAAATATCTCTTTAGCTCTTTCAATTGCTGCCTTTTCTGCTTTATCTACATACTTACAACCACCATAATATCTACGGTCTGGATATCCTTCAGCATATTTATTAGTCAAACAAGAACCTGCTGCTTCTTTTACTGCTTCACTGACAAAGTTTTCTGAAGCAATTAATTCAATATTCCTAGCTTGACGTGTCTCTTCCTCCTGAATAGCATCATATACTTCTGGATCAATCTCTTTTAAATGTTCCATAATTCTTCCTCCTTTAATTATTTAATTAATAAGTTTATATTATTTTTTATATTAAGATATTTTTTCGTATTTTGCATCAGTATCTTTATTAGGTTATCATATTTATAAAACATTTTAGAAATAGAATTTATAACCAAATAAACTTAGCTACAAATAGAACTCCTAATAGATATATTAACCAGTGAACATCTCTGCCCTTACCAGTAAATAACTTTACTAATGGATAAAAGATAAAACCAAGTCCTATACCATTAGCTATTGAATAAGTAAGAGGCATAGCTACCATAGTCATAAAAGCTGGTAATACTTCAGTATAGTCATCCCAATCTATTTCAGTAACATTACTCATCATCATAGTACCAACGGCTATTAATGCTGGTGCAGTAGCTGCGCCAGGAACAATCCCAATTAACGGTTTAAAGAAGAGTGCCAAGAAGAATAAGGCAGAAACAACTACACCTGTTAATCCTGTACGCCCTCCTACAGCAACTCCTGAAGCAGATTCAACATAAGTAGTTACAGTAGTTGTCCCAAATAAAGCTCCACCTGTAGTTCCAATAGCATCAGATAAAAGAGCTTTATTAGCCTTAGGTAAGTTACCATCTTCATCTAAATAACCTGCCTGCTGGCTAACACCTACTAAAGTCCCAGCAGTATCAAACATATCTACAAATAAGAAAGATAGTAAAACTCCAACTAAACTAGCATCAAGTGCAGCTTTGATGTCTAACTTAAATAATACAGTAGACCAATCACTGAATTTTGGCATAGCTATTATTCCTTCTAACGGTGGAGTAACACCATTAACCCAACCGAATATAGTTGAAGCAATGATTCCCCAAAGCAATGCACCTTTTACTCCTTTAGAATGTAAAATACCAATTACGGCTAATCCAAACATCGTTACAAGAGCCGGTCCACTAAAAAGATTTCCCATTTCAACTAAGGTCGCATCACTATTGACAACAATTTCTGCATTCTGTAAACCAATAAAGGCAATAAAGAGTCCAATCCCTGCACTAATACCTGTCTTGAGCCCCATCGGAATTGCATTTACAATCATTTCTCTAGCCTTAACCACACTTAACAGCATGAAGATAACTCCTTCTAAGAAGATAACTCCTAATGCAACCTGCCACGAAACTCCCATATTCATAACAATAGAATAAGCGAAGAAAGCATTTAATCCCATCCCCGAAGCTAAAGCAAAAGGATAATTAGATATAAATGCCATTGATAATGTACCTAAGATTGCCCCAGCTATAGTTGCAATAAATACACCATTAAAAGGCATTCCAGCATCGCTTAAAATTCCAGGATTGACGAATATAATATAACCCATAGTCATAAAAGTTGTGAAACCAGCCAATATTTCAGTCTTTACATCAGTATTATTCTCTTTTAATTTAAATAACCTCTCCAAAAGACCAACATTTTCCTCAGTTTCAGACCTTACGTCACTCAATAGTAAGCCTCCTTTATAATTTTTAGACTAATCACCAATCCCTTCACAATAAAACATTTAACTACTCCTGTCTATCCCTCCTTTTTCATTTAAAAAACTAATGCTAAACTCATCACTCACATCCAACAATCAATCTATATTCAATTGAACATATTCTAGCTGCTTAACATCAAATAACCCTTTGTCAGTAATTTTCAATTCTGGAATTACCGGTAAAGCCATAAATGATAAAGTCATAAAAGGTTCTCTAATCTTAACTCCTAATGACTCAGTAATCTCTTTCATCTTATTAATCCGAATAGCTACCTCATCTAAAGAGAGCTTAGACATTAAACCTGCTATTGATAACGGTAATTTGGCAAGGACTTCTCCTTCTTTTACTATGACAATCCCACCATCTAACTCTTCAACTTTTTTAACAGCTCTATACATATCATCTTTATCCAGTCCTGCAGTTATTATATGATGAGAATCATGGGCAATCGAAGTAGCAATAGCCCCTTCTTCAAGACCAAATCCTTTTAAAAGTCCTAATCCTACATTACCTGTAGCTTGATGTCTATCTACCACAGCTATTTTAACTAAATCATTCTTAATCAATTCCTGTTTAACTTCTGTCTCTTCAAAAGAAAGATTAACAATCTGCTGCTTAGTTATGATCTGATCTGGACTTAATTCCATAACTCGGAATTTATTCCCTTTAAGTAATTCAAAATTTTCAGACAAAATTCGACCAATGTTTACAGAATTCATAACTTCTTTCTTCAAATCCTGATCAATCTTAGAGCTCATTGAAAAGGTAGATTCTCCTTCTTTAGCAACCATCTTTCCGTCTTTAAATACCATATCAATATTCCAATTATCGAAGTCATCAATTACTACTAAATCTGCTTGATACCCTGGAGCAATGGCACCTAAATTATCTAAACCAAAACATTCAGCAGCATTAATAGTACCTAACCTAATTGCTTCTACAGGATTAATACCACTCTTATGTAATTTTTTCATCAAAAAGTTAATATGTCCTTCTTCTACTAAATCTTGTGGATGGCGATCATCAGTAGCTAACAAGAATCGTCTCATATTATTTGAGTTGATTCCTGGTAGCAAATTAAGCAGATCCTTAGTAGCAGAACCTTCGCGAATCATGACATACATTCCGGACCTAATCTTCTCTATTGCTTCTTTAGCAGTAGTACATTCATGATCTGCCCCAATATCAGCCATTAAATAAGCATTTAACTCTTTACCACTAACTCCAGGAGCATGCCCGTCCTTAAATGTCTCGCCGGTTATCTCTAACTTTTCCCATGTCTTATCATCTCCAGCGATCACATTTATAAAGTCCATCACTTCTCCTAAACCGAAGAACTTCTCCTCAGAAAATAATTGTGACATCTTCTGAGCATCTATTATAGCTCCAGGAGTTCCAGCAGATGCTGCTGGAACCGCCGAAGGAAACATCAGGAATAAATTCCACGGCAACTCTTTTGCTCCTTGATAAATATACTCTATCCCCTTCATCCCGCTAACATTAGCAATTTCATGAGGATCAGCAAAGATAGTAGTAGTTCCTGAAGCTATAACTTGACGAGCAAACTCTTTAACTTCTACCATACCACTTTCAATATGAAGATGTCCATCAATAAACCCAGGTGAAAGAATTCTACCATCTAAATCTATCTCTTCTTTACCTTGGTAATCTCCATAACCTATAACCTTTCCATCGGCAACTGCAACATTTTCTTCTACTATTTCTCCATTAAATACATCAACTACTCGACCATTTTTAAATAGAATATCTACTTTCTCTTCTCCCCGCGCTTGCTTCAATAATTTCTTATCCAATGTCTTTAGCCTCCTCAACTATATTATAGGTTTAATTATCATTTTTCTCTCTTAAAGCTTTAAGAATTTTTTCTGGAGTAGCAGGGAGTTCTTTTATTCTTACTCCAATTGCATCTTCAATAGCATTAATAATAGCAGGAGCAGCCGGAAGGGTTACTGGTTCTCCAATACCTTTAGCTCCATATGGGCCTGGTCCATCACCACTTTCTACAATCACTGTTTCTATCTCTGGAACATCCATTGTAGTAGGTACTAAATAATTACTCATATTAGGATTCATAGTTATTCCTTCATCTATAATCTGATCTTCCATTAACGCCATTCCCATCCCCATTACAGTTCCACCTTCACTCTGTCCTTCTATATTCTGGGGATGGATAGCTTTTCCTACGTCAGGAGCAGTAACCATTCTTAATACAGTAACAATCCCTGTATCAGTATCAACTTCAACTTCTGCAACATGAGTATTAAAGGTATAAGTAACATAAGCAAGTTCTGAATAACCAGTCTCTTCATCAGGAGCATAAGTTTCTGGGAAATAACATCCTTCTGCTTTAAGCGGTTCTCCCTTATTTTTAGCAATTTGAGCTAACTCTTTAAATGTTAATTCTTCTCCTTCAAATGGAACTACTTTTCCATCTTTCACCTCAAACTCGGGATAATTAGCTCCTAATTCCATAAATGCTTGATGATTAATCTGACCTAATAATTCTTCTGCAGCCACCTTAGCCGCATTTCCAGAAAAGATCGTCTGTCTACTAGCTGAAGTTGAACCAGCATTCTTCATATCCTCTGTAGTACCTGGAGCTACTTCAATTCTATCTTGAGATATGTTTAATACTTCAGAAACAATCTGGGTAACTACAGTTAAAACACCCTGTCCTACATCAGCTGCTGCAGTCTCTATTAATATATCTCCATCTTCTTTAACTTTTACTGTGCAGAAAGAATGATCTGGAAATCCTTCTCCATAGCCATTACCAAACATTATAGTAGCCATGCCCTTCCCACATTTCTTCGTTGATGAATTATCAGCTTTCTCTTCTGTACTTGCCGACTTTTTTTGATAATCTGCTGCTTCAATAGCTTTTTTTAATGATTCCTTTGCTCCAACACTACTAGTTAAAATTTGACCATTAGGAGTTGAAGAACCTATATCATAAGCATTCTTTAATCTGAATTCATAAGGATCCATACCCAACTCTTCAGCTATAATATCAATCTGTGATTCATAAGCAAATGCTGATTGAGTAGCACCAAAGCCTCTCATTGCTCCAGCATAAGTGTTATTAGTATAAACTGTGTAAGACTTTCCTTTTACATTGGGAACATTATATGGTCCTGTACAATGATAGAGCGCTTGATGTACTACTGCTGGACCACTGGAAGCACATGCTCCTGTATCACCAATTACTTCAGACTCCCAAGCAATTATCTCTCCATCTTTAGTAACTCCTGTTTTAAATTTAAAAGTTATAGGATGTCGTTTTGATTGAGTTATCATAGATTCTTCTCGAGTATAAGCTAATTTAACAGGCTTCCCAGTTAACTTTGCCATAATAGCTAAATGTAGATGTACCGAAATATCCTCTCTCTTTCCAAAAGCTCCACCAATAGTTGGTTGGTTAATTTTGATTTTTTCAGGAGGGACTCCTAATGATTGAGCCATATCTCCTTGAGTATCATGCAACCACTGCGTTGGGGCCCAAAGAGTATACGTATCTGTTTCTGAATCATACTTAGCTACCCCGGCTTCTGGTTCCAAAGGAAGTTGTTCTATATGTTGCGTCTGAAATTCATTAGAAATAATTAAATCTGCTTCCTCAAAACCTTGCTCCACATCACCTTTTTCAAGATTATGAGAACAGACAACATTACCCTCTTCATGAATTTTAGGAGCATCATCTTCCATAGCCCGAAAAGGATTATCAATCACTTCTAACTCTTCATATTCGACTTCAATTAAATTCCGAGCTTCATGGGCAATCTCCTCTGACTCAGCAGCAATTGCTGCCAAAGCATCGCCCATGTAATGAGTCTTTTCTTTAACAAATACCTCTTCATCTTTAAGGATTAAACCAAAATTATTTAATTCAGGAAGATCATCAGCCGTAACTATTCTTACCACTCCATCTAACTCTTGAGCTTTAGAAATATCTATATCAATTATTTTAGCATGTGGATGAGGTGCTCGCAATATTTTTAAATACAGCATGTCATCAAATGAATAATCTTTTGCAAACTTAGCCTTACCAATTACTTTCTCAATCGCATCAACTTTCTTCACTTTTTGACCGACTACTTTCTTCATGATGAGTCACCTCCTCTATTAGCAACTGCTTTAACTGCTTCAATTATCTTTGTATATCCTGTGCAACGACATATATTCCCAGATAATCCGACTTTAATCTCAGACTCATTCGGTGCAGGATTCTTATCAAGTAGATTTTTTGCTGATAAGATCATACCTGGCGTGCAAAAACCACATTGGACTGCTCCATATTCAATAAATGACTCTTGTAGCGGATGAAGATTATCCTCGTCACCAAGCCCTTCAATAGTAGTAATATTACTATCATCAGCTTCTGCAGCTAGAACTAAGCAGGAGTTTACTGTTTCACCATCCTTAATTATAGTACAGGCTCCACACTCACCTTCACCGCATCCTTCTTTAGTACCTAATAATCCTAATTCTTCTCTAAGCAAATCAACTAATCTCATATCAGGACTGACATCAACTGAATAATCTGTGTCATTCACCGTTAAGGTAATAGGAAGTTTATTCATCTATATCCCAACCTCCAATTGCTCTGTAGCCTCTTTGATTAATCTAATTACTGCTGACTTAGCTACTTGCTTTCTATATTCTGCTGTTCCTCGTACATCATCAATCGGAGTAATCTCATCACTGGCTGCTTGACCTGCTTTTTCTATATTTTCTATAGTAACCTCTGCGCCTCTTATCACTTCTTCAGCTTTTCTAGCCCTATACGGTACAGGTGCTACAGAACCAAGACAGATGCGTACATCTATAAATTTCATATCTTCGCGGTCAATTTCTAAAAAGACAGAGCCGTTTAATACTGAAATAGATAGTGCTTTTCTTTTTCCTATTTTCATAAAGCTACCTGCTTTTGTGTCATCAGGAATCGGTAATGAAATATTAGTAATCAATTCTTGATCATCAATAATTGTCTCTCCTGGCCCAGTAAATATATTTTCTAAGTCAAAATTACGTTTACCATTAACTCCTGTTAATTCCACAGTAGCTCCAGCTGCAATTAGAGCCGGTACTGTATCAGCTGCCGGAGATGCATTAGCTATATTACCTCCTATAGTGCCTCTATGTCTAATCTGAGGAGACCCTACTTCTTCAGCCGCTTGACAAAGCCAAGGAACTAATTCTAATAATATTTCTGAATCACATATTTCTTGGTGAGTAGTCAACGGACCAATCTGAATCTCATCTTCTTTCTTTGTAATTCCACGTAATTCTTCTATTCCTGAAATATTGATTATCTTTCCCATTTGGCTTAAACTTTCAAAATACTCTACCATTAAATCAGTGCCGCCGGCAAAGAAAGTTGCATTCTGTTCTCTACTAATTAATTCTAATGCCTCATCTATATTAGTTGGCTTATAGTACATACTACCTGCCAATTAACCCACCTCCTATATGAAAACTAGAACCTTTTCCAAACTTCTTTAGCTGTTAACCGTGCCTTATGATATATCTCTTCTTCATCTACTACTTTAACTTCTCCATCTTCCATTAATACCTGCCCATTAACCATAGTCATCTCTACCTTACCACCAGAAATTCCAAAAAGTATATGAGGATAATAATTATCACTGCTTAAAGGTGTAGTAGGACGATAATCAACTGCTATTAAATCAGCATATCCACCTTCTTTTAAAACTGCTAATGGTTTATCATAAAATTTATTAGTTATTTTTTGATTATTCTCAAAAGTTATAGTAGGTACTTCCTCCCACGCTGCAGAAGGGTTTCCAGAATTATGTTTATGCAGAAGGTTTGCTACTTTAATTGATTCAAACATATCAGTAGTAAAACCATCTGTTCCATGTCCTACAAGAACTCCTTTATCAAGCATAGAAAATATCGGTGGATATCCTACAGCATTACCCATATTCGATTCTGGATTATGAATTAAATTAGCATTATGTTCGGAAAGAATCTCCATATCATGAGGCTGTAAATGAACACCATGAGCACCGATCATCTTTGAATTACAAAGACCTAGCTCCTCTAATCTTTCAATTACAGTTAAATCATACTTAGATAGACTATCCTCTTGGTCTGCTTTTCCTTCAGCAACATGCATGTGAATACCTGTCTCTAATTCATTCACTACTTTACTTACTTGCTGTAAAGTCTCATTACTTAAAGTAAAGGAAGCATGTAATCCAAAAGCACTTTTAATTAATTCTGAATCTTTTTCTTTACATTTTTTAATAAACCGCTTATTCTCTTCAATTCCTTCTTGGGCTTTTTCTTTACCATCCCGATCAGAAACCTCATAGGATAAACAAGCTCGAATTCCTGTTTCATTTACTGCTTCTGAAATCTTATCAAGTGAACCACTGATAGCATTGGGACTGGCGTGATGATCAAAAATAGTCGTCGTACCATTCTTTATCCCTTCAATAATAGCCAATAATGCGCTATAATAGACTCCTTCATAATCTAAAGCTTTATCTAACCTCCACCAAAGTCGTTCTAAAATCTGAACGAAATCCTGCGGGGGGTCATCTTTAATTGCCATTCCCCGAGCAAAAGTACTATAAAGGTGCATATGAGTATTAACCATCCCCGGCATAATTAATTTATCATCAGTCTTAATCTTATCTTCAATCTTTGACTCATATTTTTTAATAAGCTGCTTATAATCTCCAATCTCTTTTATCAAATTATCTTCAATTACTAAGCCGCCGTCGGTTACAACTGGTCTGTTTGAATCAAAAGTGATTATTGTCCCTGGTCCAACTAGTTTCAAGGGATCACCTCCAATAAATTAATAGCTACTACTTCTTAATTATTCACCATAACTTTAGATATTTCATTAGCTTGCTTAGCAAGGTTTCGCTCATCAACATTAACCAACTTGCCTTCCTTAACAACAATTTCTCCATTTACCATAGTCATATCCACAACATTGCTATCGCCACAAGTAATCAGAGCAGTTATTGGATCATGAAAAGCCCCAGCCAATCCTAGTCGGTACTTATCGACCATAAACAAGTCTGCTGCTTTACCAGGTTCTAAACTACCAATATCATCTCTACCTAATAGACGAGCTCCACCTCGAGTTGCCATCTCTAGCACTTCTTCTGGTGAAATAGCATCAATGCCGCCATTAACTCGATGTAATAAGAGAGCTGACTTCATCTCTCCTATCATATCTGAAGAGTCATTACTGGCACTACCATCAACTGCTAAACCAACTTTGATATCTCTTTCTAACATAGATGGAATCTTAGCTATTCCAGAAGCTAATTTTTGATTCGATACAGGACAATGAGCAACTCCAGTAGATGTCTTAGCTAATAAATCTAATTCCTCTTCATTAAAATGAACACCATGTGCAAACCAGATATCATCACCTATCCAGCCGACACTTTCCATATACTCTAAAGGACGCATTCCCATTGCTTCTTGACAGAAATCATTCTCATCTTCAGTTTCTGCTAAATGAGTATGACAATTTACTCCTTCGTATTCTCTAGCTAACTTTACTGTCTCTTCCATAATTTCTGATGTAACTGAGAATGGTGAACAAGGTGCCAATACAATTTGACACATTGATAACTCATCTGGGTCATGATAATCTTCAATTAATCGTTGACTATCTTCTAAGATTTCTTCATCACTTTGAATTACAGAATTAGGTGGTAAACCGCCATCATCTTCTCCTAAAGACATGCTTCCACGACATGGATGAAAACGAGCACCTAACTTTCTAGCCGCTTCTATCTGTCGATCAATTAATTCTCCACTTACTCCTTGAGGAAATACATAGTGATGGTCACTACTTGTTGTACATCCCGTCTTTAATAACTCTCCTAAAGCTACTAAAGAACTAGTATAAACAGCTTCAGAAGTTAAGTTAGCCCAAATGGGATAAAGAAATTTTAACCACTGAAAGAGTTCAACATTTTGCACCTCTGGAATACAACGAGTTAATGTCTGATAAAAGTGATGATGAGTATTAACTAATCCCGGAAAGATAAATTTATCCTTTCCATCAATAACCTCATCAACCTCAACATCTTCATTCAATGCTTCTTTCCCAATAGCTTTAATCTTACCATCTTCTATTAATATTGAACTATCTTCAAATATATTTCTTTTATCATCCATAGTAACTATTTTATCTGCATTTCTAATCAATTTAGTAGTCATTAGTCCATCTCTCCTTATAAATCAAAATCCAGGTTCCCGTAAAACAGATTTTCTTCTCTATTAATTATTATTCAAACTATCTCAATAAGAGACTAGTCAGAATATGATATTCAAATTTACGGATTTAATAATCAATCTTTAAAGCGTTAACTGGACATCTAGTAACACATAAACCACAACCAAAACAACTCTCTTCATCAATCAATGCTTTTTCTTCAATAGTGATAGCTTGATACGGACAGCTCTTCTTACAAATACCACAAGTAGTACATTCATCATTAGCTTTTGGTACTTCTTTATTTAAATTTACTTTGTCATCTACCTTCTGCTGAGCCAAGCCTCTAATTTCATCTAAGGAAGAATATCCTTTTTCTTCTAAGATATTTTCCATCTCAGCTACAATTTTACCATAAACCTGCGGTCCCTCTAAAATAGCAGCAGTACAAACCTGTACCGCTTGAGCACCTGCCATAATCATCTTAATGGCATCAGCTCCGCTACTGATTCCTCCAACTCCAATTACTGGAATATCAACTGCACCACAAGCTTCAAATACACATCTTAAAGCTAGAGGGAAAATAGCATCACCAGATAGCCAACCATAACCATCCTTACTTCCCATTAATGGTTCTCCAGTTTCAAGATCAATATCAAGACAAGGTCCAAATGAATTAATTAAAACAATTCCATCAGCTCCAGCATCTTCAGCAGCTTTTGCAAATTTAGATATATCAACATCAGGACTTAACTTTACAAATACCGGAATATCTACAGACTCTTTAGCTGCTTCAATGGCTTCAATTACTGGTGATGGATCACCGCCTAAATAATGAGTCGATAATTCTAAAGCATCAGCATACGGTTCTACCTTTGGAGCAAGCTCTCTAATATCTTCTCCAGAATAACCAAGTCCTACAATAATAGGTAATCCTGTCTTTTTAACTTCTGGATATTCTGCATCCAGCCATACATTGGGACCATGTTCTGACCAAAGCTCTGAATTTAAGAAACCAGTATCTACCTCTGCCATACATGGTCGAGGAACATCAGCAGCCTCTGTGGAAATTGTCTTAGTTACAATTGCTCCTGCTCCACCTTCTTTAGCTTTATGAGCAACTTCTCCATTTCTAATCGGAGGACCTGCTGCAGGCATAACTGGATTCTTTAATTTCATGTCATAAATTTCTACATTTAAATCAGTCATATTCCCACCCTTTCTATTTTGTAATTAACTTATCTTTGATTGGAATTTGATTAATATTAAGACCTATTGCATCATAAATTGCATTTGTTATAGCAGGTGCTACTGGTGAAACCGGTAATTCAGACATTCCTTTAGCACCGTATGGTCCTTCTGGATGTTCTTCTTCAATTATTATACTTTCTATTGGCGGTATATTCGCAGTATTAGGGAGATTTAATTTAGACAAAGTATCTTGAACCGGCCAGCCATCCTTTAAATAAAACTCTTCACTGAGTGCATAACCAACTCCCATGGAAACTCCGCCTTCAATCTGTCCTTCTACACCTTTGGGATTAATTGCCTTTCCTACATCATGAGCAGCAATAATCTTCAATACTTCAAATTCACCTGTTTCTTTGTCTACTGCTACTATAGCAGCATGAACGGCGTAACAATAAGAAAAATGTATCTTACCTATATCATCATCTTTAGTTGGATAAGCCGGTATATTCTGCTCAGGAATCGGTTCTGTTTCAGGAGGATGATAATCATATTTAGCTTTTAAACCTGAATAATCATTTGCTACTTCTTTTAATGAAATTATTCTTTCTCCCGTTACATTATTTATGAAATCTCTTCCTTGTAACTCTATTCTTTCTGTTGGAATACCAGTTACTTTAGAAGCGTTTTCTAATACTTTATCTTTTAATTTAGTAGCACAACCTTTAACAGCATTACCAGCAAGAAATGACATTCTAGAAGCAGTAGTAACTCCACCATCAGAAATGTGGTCTGTATCACTGGCAATAACCTCTATATCTTGATAGAAGCATCCTAACACTTCAGTAGCAACCTGAGCCATTGCTGTATCAGAACCCTGGCCTGAATCAACACAACTAACATATAAAGTGAAAGTACCATCTTTATTCAGCTTAATTCTAGCTTGATTATCTTCAGGTAATCCATGACCGATACCTACATTTTTATAACCACCAGCTATACCAATACCAATCTTTTGATTATCCTTTAAATCATATTCTTCCTTAGCTAAAGATTCCTTAAGTTCTAATAAACAATCCTTAAAGCCTATACCTGCGCCTAAAACATGACCAGTCAGTGTCGACTTGCCTTCTTCTAGAGCATTCTTTAACCTAAATTCCAGCGGATCTATATCTAATTCTCCAGCTAATTTATCTAAATGTCTTTCAGCTGCAAAACATACTTGTGGTGAACCAAAGCCCCGCATAGCTCCACCTGGCAGATTATTAGTATAAACAGAATAAGTATCTACTTTAGCATGTGGAATTACATAAGGTCCAAAGGTAAAAGTAGTTGCTCTATTGGCCACTGGAATACCTGCTGATGCATAAGCACCAGTATCAGTATAAATTTTAGCCTCTGCTGCAACTAACTTACCATCACTAGTAGCTCCCATCTTATAATTTAGATAAGCTGCATGCCTCTTAGTAGACATTCTGATTGACTCTTTTCTATTTAAAACAATCTTTACCGGCCTTTCCGTGACTAAAGCACCTAAAGCAGCATGAATCTGTACAGTAGGTTCTTCTCGACCACCAAAAGCACCACCAGTACATGTATTAATAACTCTTACTTCTTCTTCATCTAAATCTAAACTAGCAGCAATCATTCCTTGATACTTATGTGAACTCTGACTAGGAGTCCAAACCGTTATTTCTCCATCATTGTATTCTGCCAACCCACCTTCAGGTTCAAGATAAGCATGCTCAACAAAAGGAGTCTGATAAGTATCTTCAACAATTACATCTGCTTCTTCAAAGGCTTCCTCATACTCGCCTTTCCTTAGTTGTAAATGGGTTAGGGTATTACCATCGTCATGAATTTCAATAGCATCTTCATCTAAAGCATCTTGTGGTTTATAATAAGTAGGAAGTTCTTTATACTCAACTTTAATTACTTTTGAACCTTTAGCTGCTGCTTCCTTACTTTCAGCAAGGATTAATGCTATTGGCTCCCCGACATATCTTACTCTATCGTAGGCTAGAATCGGTTGCTGATCGAGGATTAAACCAAAATTCTTCTCTCCTGGTATATCATCAGCAGTTAAAACTTCAACTACACCAGTAACCTGTAAAGCCTCACTTATATCTACATCAACTATTTCAGCATGAGGCTCTTCACTTAAATGAAGCTTTCCATGTAACATATCTTCCTTACTATAATCATCTACATATATAGAAGCTCCCTGCACCTTATCTAAACCATCATTTCTAATGACTGATTTACCAAATGCATCTGTGGTATAATTTTCTTTAATCTCTACTCCTTCTCTTAAATATCTGGCAGCAAGTTGTACAGATTCAATAATCTTTTGGTACCCAGTACATCGACAGATATTTCTCTTTAAGGCATCTCTGACTTCATCTTCTGAAGGATTGTTATTCTTATCTAACAAAGCCTTAGAAGACATTATCATTCCTGGAGTACAGAAGCCACATTGCACAGCACCAGTCTCTAAAAAGGCAATTTGGAGAGGGTGTAATTGCCCATCTTTGTTTAAATTCTCAATAGTTTCTACGGTCGAACCATTAATCCTCTTTAACTTCCAAAGACAAGATCTTTTCGCCTCTCCATCAATAATTACTGTACAAGTACCACATTGCCCTTGACCACATCCATTCTTAGCACCCATTAAACCCATTTCATCTCTAAGGAAGGAGAGTAAGGCTGTATCTCCTTTTTCCTCTGTTACTGATATTTCTTCTCCATTAATTATAAGATTTATTTTCTCTGACATGGAGTTGCCTCCCTCCTTCTTTCTTTTACTCTAAAAATTTTAATTAATTAACTTTACATACTTGCTTTTTGCTGATTATCAGCTTTATTATTAGGTAAAAATTGGTTTAATACAACTGCAAATATAGCTCCAACAGTTATACCAGAGTTTAGAACAGTTTCTAATAATTTAGGTAACTGTTTAACAACATCAGGTTTCATTGTTACTCCTAAACCAAATGCTAATGAAATACCTAAAATAAATAACTTACGATCCGTTAATCCACCTCTAACAACTATCTTCATTCCTGACGTAGCTACCATTCCAAATAAAGCTATTGTAGCTCCACCTAATACTGGACTAGGCATGACACTGATTAAAGCGCCAAATTTAGGTAATAACCCTAGAAGAAATAAAATTCCAGCAGTAGCTATTCCTATTGTTCTACTACCTACTTTACTAAGCTGAATTACACCAGTATTTTGACTAAAAGTAGTATTCGGTAATGAATTTAATAAAGCAGCAATCGCACTACCTACTCCATCTGCTAAAACTCCTCCACTTAAACGCTTCATATGCAAATCACCATCAACTGGTTCCCCAGAAGACTCAGCTATAGCAGTCAGATCACCGATAGATTCAACTGTAGTAATAAAGTAAGCTACAATCCAAGGTAAAACATGAGACCATTCAAAGCTTAATCCAAACTTAACCGGAACAGGAATTGTAAACCAACCAGCATTAACTATTGGTCCAAAGTCTACTAATCCTAATGGAATCGAGACAATATATCCTGCTACTAAACCAATAGCAATTGCCCCTGATTTAATTATTCCTTTTCCATACCGATTAGCTATAATAACAATAGTCAAGACAAAAGTACCAAGTAATAAGTTTTGAATACTACCAAAATTTTCAGCTCCATGACCACCTGCAAAGTCAGTAATACCAACTTCCATTAAAGTAAGTCCAATTAACATAACTACTGTCCCAGTAACAACCGGTGGGAATATTTTCTTTGCTAACTTTATAAAGCGACTTAAAATCATTTCTATAGGTGATGTAGCCAATGCCATTCCTAAGACCAAGGGTAATCCTCCTGCTTTAGCAGCAGCAATAGCCATTGGAACAAAAGTAAAACTAGTTCCCATAACTCCTAATAAACCTGACCCCACAGGACCTACCTTTTTAACCTGAATAAAAGTAGTAATTCCCGACGCAATCAAAGCCATACTAACAAAGAAACCAGTCTCTGCTGCATTCAAGCCTGCAACTCCAGCAATGATTAATGGTGGTGTTATAATCCCTACAAACATAGCCAACATGTGCTGAAAACCTAATAAAACTGTCTCTCCTACCGGTGGTTTATCCTCCAGCTTATACAGAACCTCTCCATCACTCGTCCCTTCTGGTTTACTCAAAATAAATCAGCTCCTCTTTTAAGATTCTTATTTTGAATAAAGAATATTACTAGTATAAATTAGCTCATTCATGTCATAAATACTGGAAGACCGGTAGAGCATCATAGAGAATAATTATTTATATTTTATATTGGGAATTTAAGTAGTAAATATATTTTTAAATCAATTACTTCCTTATCTATTAAGCAAATACAAGTGGATATAAATTTATACCCACTTGTATTTAAAATCCTTGCTATGCTTATTTGCCACCCATAGTTAAAGTCATTACCGATTTAGCAGTATGAATTCTATTCTCTGCTTCATCATAAACAATTGAGGCAGGACCATCAATTACAGAATCTTCCACTTCATTACCTCTATCAGCAGGTAAAGCATGCATATACATTACATCATCAGCAGCTAGATCCATCATTTCTTCAGTGCATTTCCAATCTTTATTAGATTCTAACATTTCTTCTCCACCTTCAGGATGATTTACCCAGCTACCCCAGTTCTTTGGAATAACAATATCAGCATCCTCATAAGCTTCTTCCATGTTATTAGTAACTTTAAATGTACCATTATGCTTTTCAGCATTCTCTTTAGCTTGCTTAATTACCCAATCAGGTAATTCAAATCCTTCAGGATGAGCAAGTGTTACATTCATAGAATAACGTGGGAATAGAAGTGCTTGAGTTAATGGTACAGAAATCGGCTTCTTATGACTAGTTGCATATGCCCAAATAATAGAAACATTTAATTCTTTAGTTTCATCTTTCTTCTCTTGAATAGTCATTAAATCAGCTAATCCTTGCATTGGATGATATAAGTCACATTGTAAATTCAAGATAGGTGCACTAGAATGCTCTGCCATATCTCTTAAATAATCATTTCCAATTTCCCAAAAACAATTACGACAAGCAATTGCATGACTATAGCTAGAAAGAATAACTGCAGTATCCTTAGCAACTTCACCATGATTAATCTGCATAGTACTAGTGTCTAAAAAATTAGCATGACCTCCTAGCTGAGCTAAACCAGCTTCCATGGAGTTTCTAGTTCGAGTTGATTCCTCAAAGAACATTAACATTGCAGTTTTATTCTTTAAATATGAAGTGTCAACTCCCATTGCAAACTTACGTTTTAAATCAAAAGATACATCAAGTAATGTGTCAATCTCTTCTTTCTCCCAGTCCTGCAAAGTAATAAAGTCTTTTCCTCTTAAAAATGTTGTTTTCATATTTTTTGCACCTCCATAGTTTATTAACTAGCCCCTAATCTTCATAAGATTGGAACATTTTAAACATAAATTATATTCTCTCAATTGAATATTTTGAAAATAATTAATATTGATGATAATCTTCACTCACTTAATACTTATATTATTAAATTATAGATATTCAGGATAAGTAGCATAGAAAGCAGCAGCTTTTAATAAGTGATCTACTGGAATTTGGTCATTAACTGTATGGGCATAAACCTCATTAGCTGGTCCGAAACCAATGCAAGGGATTCCAGCCCTTCCCATAATAGAAACACCATTAGTACTAAATGTCCACTTATCTACAGTAGCTTCTTCATCAAATAATTCTTCAAAAGCACCTACAGCAGACTGTACAATATCATCCTCTTCTTCAATAACCCAAGTAGGATAATACTTTTCAGTTTCATAAACTAAGTCAGTATAACTTGGAGTATCATAATTTAGTATTCTAACTTCAGCTTCTATATCAGCTTCAGCAACTACCTCTTCTACTTGTTTAACTGCTAATTCTTTATCTTCTCCTGCCGTTAATCGACGATCTAGATGAATCTTTGTCTTATTTGGAACAGCACAAAGGCTAGGGGTCTCATTAGTAACATGAGTTACTGCTATTGTTCCTTTTCCTAAAAAGTCGTCATCTTTAAGATTTTCGTTCAATTCTTCGATTCCTTCAATAATAGGTGCCATCTTATAGATTGAATTAACACCACGGTGTGGAGCACTACCGTGACAAGAAACACCATCAGTAATTACTTCCATTTCCATTCTACCTCGATGTCCACGATATATATTTAAGTTAGTAGGTTCAGTAACAACTACTAATTCTGGTTCTAACTCATCTTCATTAATAATATATTGCCAACATAAGCCATCACAATCTTCTTCCTGAACACTACCTATGAAATATAGACTAAACTCATCATATAAGTCTAAGTCTTTAATTACTTTAGCGGCATATACCATACTAACCATAGCGCCTTCTTGGTCAGTAGCTCCTCTACCATAGATAATACCATCTTCCATCTTACCTTCAAATGGATCCCAATCCCACTCATCAAGATTTCCTACTCCAACTGTATCAATATGAGCATCAAAAGCTACTATCCGATCTCCAGAACCGATTCTTCCTAAGATATTACCCATAGGATCGATTTCCACTTCATCAAAACCTACCTTTTCCATCTCTTCCTTAATCCGTTCTACAACTTCTTTTTCCTCACAACTCTCACTAGGGATTCTGATTATATCCCGCATAAATTCTACCATTTCATCTTCATACTTGTAAGATTCTTCCCTGATTTTTTCTACTAATTCATTTCTATCCATTTTATTACCTCCTAATTCTAAGTTTACTAGATATGCCCTAATCCAAATTTTCTGAATATAGTGAGGAAAGATTAGCTTTGATAAATTGGCCTGAACCTTTAGTTCCTAAAAATTCACCATCTTTAACTAATTTATTTCCTCGTAGTATTGTAAATAATGGACTTCCTTCCATCTTCATGCCTTGATAAGGAGTATAACCTGCTTTAGAATGTAATTGCTTATGCTCAATAGTCATCTTTTTATTTGGATCAAAGACAACTAAATCAGCATCGCTACCAGGTCTTAAACTACCTTTTCGTGGATAAAGTCCAAAAATTTTAGCTGGCATCGTTGATAAAAGTTTTACCATTTTAGAAAGAGTAATTCTTCCCTCTTTAACTCCATATGTATAAACCAGAGGTAAAAGAGTTTCTACTCCAGGAATTCCTGGTAAGACATCTAAAGAATTACTGCCTTCTTCTTTCTGTTTAATACTGAAAGCACAATGATCAGTAGCTATGACATCAATAGTCTCATCTATGACACCTTCCCAGAGTGCTTCATTATCCTTTTCTTCTCGCAATGGTGGTGTCATGAAATTTAATCTACCATCTTGTCCTGCTAATAAATCACGTGTTAGCAAAAGATAATGCGGAGTTGTCTCTGCTCTAATATTTATTCCTGCTTTTCTTCCCTTAAGTATTTCTTCATATCCTTTTTTAGAAGAAAGATGTGCTATATAAATAGGCATCTGAATATCTTCCACATACTTACACAAGTCCCTAATTGTCTCACTTTCAGCAATATCTGGACGGATATCAGAATGATACTTTACCCCTAGCTTATTCTGATCATCATATATCCTCTGCTTCTTTTGAATAATTTTATCTTTTTCAGCATGAACAGTTACTAAAAGTTTAGCTTCTTTAGCTGCTTTTAATAATGGTGACCACTTCTTATCATCGAGCATGTACATATCTTGATAAGTCGTAAATAACTTTATACTATTAATCCCAAACTCTCTTAATTCATGCAATTTATCAACCTCTATTTGGGGTTGAAAATCATCATTAATCACTAAATGGAAAGTATAATCTATTACAGAATCAGTTGCATCCTTAATTCTATTCTTAACTCCTTTTAATAAAGAATCAGGTGCTTGATCAGCATAATCTACAACTGTTGTAACTCCTCCAAAAGCAGCTGATCTGCCTCCCCAATAAAAGTCATCTGCAGTAACTGTTCCCCGGGAACGAAGCTTAAAATGAGTATGAGCATCTATAATCCCGGGTAGAACTAATTTACCTGCAACATCAATAACTTCTTCTCCTAAATCAGGAGTTAAATTATTAGCAACCTCTCCAATTATTTCTCCACTGATTCTAATATCAGCTTTTTTTACACCATTTTCACTTACTAATTTACCACCTTTTAATAGCAATTAGTACAACACCTTCCTTCGTATTATTTAAAAATCAGGCGGTGTAATTGCAGAAACAAAGACAAGATCTTTTTTACCAGTACTAGTAATCTTATGAGGAATACTAGAATAATAATATACACTATCTCCTGCATCTAATTGATAAGATTCATCTCCTATTTTAATTTCCATCTTTCCTTCTAACACTAATGTGCATTCCTCACCAGGATGTGAAAGTGGCTCTTCACATGTATAAGCTCCTGGCTCTAAGCTAGCATAGATTACTTCTAAATCCCTTTGTAAATCAGGAGAAAGTAATTCAAAGGTTAAATTAGATGGAAAAGCCAATACTTTTCTTTCATTCTTCCTTACTACAGGACTATGTTCATTTGAATCTAACAGAAAATAGAATATTGGTACATTTAATGCTTGAGCAATCTTGCGTAGAGAAGTAATAGAAGGATCTGCCATCCCTCTCTCTACTTGACTTAAAAAACTCGAAGTGCAACCTACCTTATCTGCAAGCTTAGCCAAACTAAGATCTCGTTCTTTTCTTTTTTCACGTACTCGTCTTCCTAATTCTTTCTTTTTATCCATTATCATCGATAATCAAAATCTATCTCCCCTCTTATAAGTTTTTTCAAGAAGTTCTAAATTCGGTGGTACTTCCAATGGTTCTCCAGCAGCTTTCTTACCATTAGTAATATCCTTTAAACCATTTCCAGTAATCACCGCTGCTACTTTATCTTCCTTAGCAACTACTCCTTGATCAACTAATTTCTTAAGTCCAGCAAATCCAGTTACTCCAGCCGGTTCACCAAAAACCCCTGTTGTCTGACCGACAGTAACCATCATATCTAGAATTTCTTCATCACTTACATTTACCATAGTACCATCAGACTCTCTAATAGCATTTAATGCTTTTTTGTAATTTCTCGGCTTTCCTACAGCAATACTATCAGCTAAAGTATCTTCACTAGTTGTTTCTAGTGGTTTTTCAGTTCTAAAAGATTTAGTAATTGGGGCACAGCCTTCAGCCTGAACTCCTATTAACTTTGGAATCTTGTCTATAAAGCCAATCTGCTTTAAGTCATATAATCCCTTCCAGGCTCCAGCAATCGTACAACCATCTCCAACTGAAAAGACAAGCCAGTCAGGCATTTCGAAATTAAGCTGTTCAGCTAATTCTAAACTTACTGTCTTCTTACCTTCAACTAAATAAGGATTAATACCTGCATTTCTATTATACCAATCCCACTTTTTAATAGCTCCATCTGATAAGTAGTAAGCTTCTTCATATGAACCTTGAACTGAAACTACTTCTGCTCCATAGATTAATAATTGGGTTACTTTACCCATTGGTGCTCTCTCAGGAACAAAAATAACTGCGTCCATCTTTCCTCCCATGGAAGCAACATTACCTGCTAAAGATGATGCTGCATTTCCAGTAGAAGAACAAGCTACTGTAGTAGCACCTGCCTCTTGAGCCTTAACAACTGCCATTGCCGAAGCTCTATCTTTTAAAGAGCCTGTAGGATTTAATCCATCATCTTTTAAATATATCTCTTCTAATCCTAATTCTTGAGCCAGAACATCACTATCATAAACTGGTGTCCATCCCACTCGTAAACTAGGACGTGGAGTCTCTTCCTTAACCGGTAATAAAGGCAAATAACGCCAAATACTTAAATCTTCGTTCGCCTTTAAATCTTCTATTGACCAATCTTCTTTAATCTTATTGTAATCATATTCTACTTCAAGAATACCTTCATTATCACATTTAGAGCATAAATACTTATCCGGTTCTGCATCATATTCCTCTCCACAATCAATGCAAACCAGTTTCTTTACATACTTCATTTTTATACCCCTTTATATAAATATTTAACTAATATAATCATCTTTCAACCTTTATCTAACCCTAGCACATTGTATAAATTTATAAAATTGTACTTAACTGTTATTAAATTTATTCAATATTACTACAAAATATCCTTCCTTTTTTGACTAAATTCATTCTAAAAGTCCTGTTCTTTCATTGAATTCTTTAATTAATTCATCTATTTTATCTGCTTGTTTATGAACTCCACCCCAATATTCATCTGCATCATACCATTGTGCATTTAATTCATCTAGCTCTTTACCTTGCTGTTCAATCCAAGTAAAGTATTTTAAGTTATGAACTCGTTTCTTATCATAATAATTTAATTCCTGCATGTGATCTGTTGTTACAGCCATTAAATTCTTATGGTAATCTATAGCTGCATCCATTTTTTCATAGGAACCAAACTTCTCCTCTAATTCTTCTAACCTTGATCCATATAGCTCCATAGAATCAGTAAATACTGTTAGAACAACATCATCTTCAGTCAACTCGTAATACTTAGCAAACTTAATAGCACTAAGCATATTAGACACACCGGAAATACCCATTACAGATAACTTTTCAATTAATTCTTCAGAAACTCCCTGTTCTTTTAAATATTCTTGACCAGCTGGTTCATTGAATAATCGAATTAATCCCATACTCTTATTATCATCAACACCAAGTACCATATCTGTATTCTTCACATTATGAATCCATGGAACATGCTTATCTCCAATTCCTTCAATTCGATGTGCACCAAATCCATTATTTAATAATGTAGGGCACTGTAAGGCTTCTGCAGCTACTACTTTACTATTTGGATAAATCTTCTTTAAGTAATCACCACAGCCAATAGTTCCAGCTGAACCAGTAGTTAATGTTACACCAGCATAATTATCTTCTGGTCCCATGACTTCTTTTAGAACATCTTCCATAGCATGACCAGTAACTTCATAATGCCAGAGATGATTTCCTAGTTCTTCAAATTGATTAAAGATATTGATGTTATCTCGAGTTTCTCTTAATTCCCAACACTTATCAAATATCTCCTTTACATTACTTTCTGTTCCTGGCGTAGGAATAGTCTCACTTGCTACTTCTGATAACCAATCAAATCGTTCTTGACTCATCCCTTCCGGTAATATAGCAATAGACTCACATGCTAAAAGCTGTGAATTGTAAGCTCCTCCTCGACAATAATTACCTGTCGAAGGCCATACTGCTTTTTCAGAAGTAGGATCAAACTGCCCAGTAACTAGTTGTGGAATTAAACATCCATAAGTTGCACCTACTTTATGAGCTCCTGTTGGAAACCACTTTCCAACTAATCCAATAATTCTAGCATCAACACCTGTTAATTCTGAAGGTAATTCTACAAAATTGACACCATCATGAAGTCCACCACTCTTTTGTGCCTCATTCTGCCAAGTAATTCGGAAAAGATTATGTGAGTCAATTTCCCACAGATCTATATCTTTAAGTTTCTCTTTAATCTTGTCAGGAATTAACTCTGGATTCTTTTGTTGTTCTAAAGTAGGAAGCATAATATTCTTTTCCTTAGCTCTCTCAACGGTTTTCTTTAATTGCTTTTCATCAACAGTTAAATCAATCATTCCATCTCATCTCCCCTTTACTTTAATAATAGTTTGAATTTTAAATAATATTCTGATTTATTTATTAATATTTATTCTTTAAAAATTAGATGCTGCTAAAGTCTCCTCATAACCTTTAGATGAATCGAATTCTTCACAATTATCAGGTATAATTATTGTTCCATTATTCTTATTTAAAGCTTTTAAACCATTATCCAAGGATGTGATAATAGCTTTTTGTCCTCCATTTTCTACAAATTCAAGAGCTGATTCAACCTTTGGACCCATGCTACCATCAGCAAAGTGACCTTCCTGTAAATACTTCTTCATCTCAGAAACTTTAGTGACATTTAAATTTTTCTGCTCTGGAGTATTAAAGTTAAGAGCAGCATATGGAACTTCAGTTAAAACCATAAATATATCCGCCTCTATTTCTTCAGCTAATTGTTCACCAGCTCTATCTTTATCAATTACTGCTTCTACTCCTTGATAAGTTCCGTCTTCATGTTTGATTACTGGAATTCCTCCACCACCAGATGCTATTACGATAGCACCTGTCTTCACCAATGACTTAATGGCATCAATCTCTAAAATACCTTTTGGGATAGGAGAAGGCACTACTTTTCTCCAACCTCGACCTGCATCTTCTATCCAATCTTCATCCTTTTTTTCTATCATCTTTTTGGCATGCTTTTCTCCATAAAAAGGACCAACTGGTTTAGCAGGATTTTTAAATGCTTCATCGTCTTCATCTACAAGCACTTGAGTAATAACTGAAATAACTGAATTATCTATTTCTACCTGCTCTAATTTCTCTCTCAATGCCTGTTGAATCATATAACCAATCTGTCCTTGTGTCTGTGAACCACAAACATCTAACGGCATAGCTGGGACTTCTTCTTTTGCTGCTTCTTGTTGAATTAATAATGACCCAACTTGAGGTCCATTTCCATGAGTGATAACTACTTCATGACCAGCTTTGACTATTTTTTTAATTTCTTCTGCTGTATTTTGTATATTCTTCAATTGTTCCTCAGCCTTTCCTTCTTCTTCAGGCTGCTTAATGGCATTACCACCTAGAGCGATTACAATCCTTTTTCCCATTTTTAACACCTCCATATCTTGTTAAGTATCATTTAACTCTATATTAATATATTAAATATAAATTAAAATATTCCTGCATTTTATTAGAATTTATTCATTTTTTTATTAAATATTAAGTCTGATTTAATATTTAATGGAGATTCAAAATGTTTATATATCAATCATATAATTAAATAGGACTAAACCCTTATTATATTTATTCAGTACCATTTAATATTTTCCTGCTTATTTTGACAAAAAAATCTGAAAATTCAGTAATAATCATGATTATTGGTATTATGTATAATTAATTGTAAAATTTTGCGACTTTTTGTGTTTTATATCATGATGATTTTAAAATTATACATATATAACCTAAAATAATAAACCAGGTAACGAATAGAAATCATCTATTCGTTACCTGGTTAGATTAAGAGACTATTTATTAGAAGATAATTTATTAGCTGCTCTAATAGCTTGTACCAAACTTGTTTCTCTAGCAATTCCCTGCCATGCTATGTCAAATGCTGTACCATGGTCTACTGATGTTCTAATAATCGGTAATCCCGTAGTAATATTAACTCCATCATCAAAAGCTAATAACTTAACTGGAATATGACCTTGGTCATGATACATAACAACAACTATATCATATTTACCTTCTACTGCTTTAACAAAGACTGTATCCGGTGGTAATGGTCCTTCAACATCTATTCCTTGCTCTTTAGCTGCACTAACAGCAGGTTCAATTGCCTTTATCTCTTGATCTCCAAAGATACCATCCTCACCAGCATGAGGATTAAGACCTGCTACTGCAATTCGTGGTTCAGTTAATCCCATTTTCTTTAATGTTTCATCGGCTAATTTAATTACTGTCTCCACTCGTTCTTTATTTATAGTTTTACAGGCTTCTTCTAATGCTAAATGTGTTGTCACATGAATTACATTTAACTTATCTGAATATAACATCATAGAGAAATCTTCTGTCTCAGTTCGTTCAGCTAATATTTCAGTATGCCCTGGGTATTTGAACCCAGCTTTATGAATTGACTCTTTATTAAGTGGTGCAGTTACTACAGCATCTGTATCTCCATTTAAAGCTAAATCTATTGCCTTCTTAACATACTCAACTGCAGCCTTTCCAGCTTGTTTTTGTACTTTTCCTGACTGAAGCTTTTCTAAATCAACATTAGCCAAATCTAGTACATTAACTCTTCTATCTTCATTCTTTAGTTCTTTAATATCTTTAACTCTATTAATCTGTAATCCATAACCGAACTTTTCATTTAAGTGTTCTAATACTTCTGCATCACCAATTACTACATGCTGGCCTATAGGTTGAACCTTGTTGTTTTTAATTGCTTTTAATATAATCTCGGGACCAATACCTGCTGGATCCCCCATGGTTATGCCATAAATTAAGTCGGAATCCAAATTTAACTCCTCCTTCGTAAATACTTAAAGATCTCTACTATAGCTTCTTCTTCACCAAAGGCACCTGCTTTTGTAACTATTGGAGTTTCTAATAAACCTTCTCCTTTGAATATTCCAATAGGAATTCCTGGTAAGACTTCATCTTCAATAATTGTTGCCTTCGCTCCAATTATTGAAGCAGATTTGATAGCAATATCTCCACCAGTAAGCAATATCCCTTTAACTCTTTTATCTATATAAAGTTCATTAGCAATAGTACCTAAAAATTCTGCAACTAAATTACTAATTTCTAGATCAGTCATTCCTTTTTGATTACCAATTTGTTGTGCTTTAGTGACTACATCTCTAGTCTTGGCAGAACGCACAATTATATCTTGTCCTTCTTTGATTAATTCATTAACCTGAGTAATTATTCTACCTAATTCTCTTTCATAACTATCTCCGAATAGATGCTCCGCATTAATATCAACTATATTTAATTCCAAATTCTTTTCTGCATAATTAACCTGTTCTCTAGTGACATCACTAACACTACCTGCTATCCCTACTATACTTCCTTCTGCTTCTAAATTTGCTTTCTTACTAATTAATCCTAATCCAGTCGGTAAACTTTCAGCAAATCCGGCCGAGCCTACCAACAGATAATCTTTTTTAAGCAGTTTTAGTATATCAGCAATTACATCTAAATCTTCATTCTTAATCGAATCAATAACTAAAATTTGTATACCTTCATTTAGTTTCTGTTCAATTTCCTGAATTAAATTTTTACTACCTCTAATTACTTGTTGTAAGTTTATACTTCCTATCTGTTTATCTGTCTGTTCTTTAATTATATCAGGTACATAAGAGTGATTAATTGGAGTTACTGGATCATTAGCCATTTCTGTCTTCTCTAAAGGAAGACCATGGACTAATTGATTACCACCAATAGTCACTCTTCCATTTGAAGGAAGAGCTGGTGCAACAATCGCTATTTCATAATCACCAGCTTCCATAGCAGCTTCTATTTCAGAACCAATATTACCTCTTAAAGTAGAATCTAATTTTTTGTAAATATAATCTATTCCCATGTCTTTTAAGTTCAAAACAGCATTATAAACTTTACTATATGCTTCTTCTTTTCTATCAAACCTACTATCTGTATCAATAACAATTACATCCGCTTCATAATCTAACTCATTAATACTATTTATTTGAGATGTCACTACTGTCTTTAAACCTTTCTTACTAAACTGTACTCCTGTATCATTAGCACCGGTAAAGTCATCAGCAATTATTGCTAATTTATCTGCCATATATTATCTCTCCTTAAGTGCTTTTCCTTTATACAGTCTCTTCATTATTTATTATAACTTCATCTTCTTTATTAACTCGTTTTGCCATATAAGCTGTAATGGCAGGAGTTAATAATGCAGTTGTAATCGTTGAAGCGGCTACTTGCGGAGTTGCAGTAACTGCTAGTGATTTAATTGTTGGGTCAGCAACTGCTACAGCCTGTGGAGTAGCTACAGCATTACCTGCTGTACTAGATGCAGCCGCACCAGCAACACCACTTCCACCTGTTGCCTTATCAGCCATAATATTAAAGAATCCACCTATGAAACTAGTCATTACTCCTAATAAAACTCCTGGTAAACCAGCTTTAATTAACATCCCAAAATTAATACCTGCTCCTAGTGCAAATGCAAAGAATGGAATCAATAAAGCTCCACCTTGAGTTAAAAATTCTTTTAATTCTTCATCAAGATTTCCTAAGATCATCCCTACAATAATTGGTAAGATTACTGCTACTAAAGTCATCAACGGAATAGTAGCAATACCTGCTGTTCCTAAAGCAACCATAGTCAAGAATGGGCCATCATTTACCGAAACAATTGCTATTGCTCCTACATCTGTCTCATCACCAAATTCACCTGTTAATGCTGCATATAATCCACCATTAGTATTAGTCATAGCAGCTATTACTGCTAAAGAAGATAAACCAAACAGACTATCTCCCATAAACTTAGAAACTAATAATCCTATAGAAACACCTACTAATAATTTAGCTAATGTAATAACTAATCCTTTCTTAGCCGCTTTAGGAGCCGCTTTAACACTCAATCCTGCACCCATACAGACTAAAAATACCCCAATCAAAGGTAAGGCACCTTCAGCAATAGCAGTTGTAAAACCACCTATTTTAAGCAACTGCGGAAAGAAAGTATTGATTAAAGCTCCTAAAATCAAAGGAACTACCATCATCCCACCAGGTATCTTTTCAATTGATTGTTTAATCTTCATTATTATAATTCCCCCATTCTATTATTATTTTCCTTATTAAAGAAATTCATAATTAAATAAATTTAAAAATTCTATTTAAAGAATTTTAACTGTCAATTGCATGTTAGATAGGTAACAATCTATAAATATAATTTATAATTGCTACCTATCTCTTTTAATCAAAACAGATTAAAAAGTCGGTGCTATTTTGTGAATACCAAATTCTTGATGTCCTAACAATTCAGCTTTAGTCTTCTTACCATTACAGACCTCAACCATAAGATCAAAAATTTCTTCAGCAAGATCATCTATTGTTAATCCTTCATCAATAATTTTACCAGCATTTACATCTATATTATCGATCATATTATTAAAAGTACTCGAATTTCCAGTTACCTTAATAACTGGAGCTAATGGTGAACCAGTCGGAGTTCCTCTACCAGTAGTAAAGATCACTACTTGTGCTCCACCTGCAAGCATACCAGTAATCGATTCAATATCCTGTCCTGGTGTGTCCATAACATGAAAACCTTTCTTAGCCGGTACTTCTCCATATTCTAAAACACCTGCAATATCTGCTGTTCCTGCCTTATAAATACAGCCTAATGACTTCTCTTCAATAGTTGTCACTCCACCTTCAATATTTCCTGGTGTAGGCTGACCTCCTCTAATATCAACACCCAAGGACATCGCTCGATCCTCTGTTCTCTTCACTATCCCTAAAAGATTTTCTTTTACATCCTCATTAACAGCTCTTTTAGCTAAAACATGTTCTGCTCCAATTAACTCTGTTGTTTCTGATAACATAGCAGCGCCGCCAAACTCAATAAGTTTATCAGAAGCACCTCCTACTGCTGGATTAGCAGCAATACCAGAGGTAGCATCAGTTCCACCACATTCAATAGCTAGAGTAATTTCACTGATATCTACTTCTTCTTTCTCCATCAATACTAAATCATTAGCTAAATCTCTAACAATTCTTGTGCCTTCTTCAATTGCTTTTAAAGTACCACCGCATTCCTGAATAGTTATTTTTTCAACAGCCTTACCTGTTTTAGCAATTCTTTTAGCCATATCTCCTGGCTCTGCTCCTTCACAGCCTAAGCCCACAACTAAGACTGAACCAACATTAGGATTCTTACCTAAACCAACCAAAGTATTAACTGTTTGGTCATGGTCTGCACCTACCTGACAACAACCATGTTGATGCGGAAGTGCTACAGCTTCCTTGATATGTTCTGCTATCCTAACTGCAGTTTCACTAGCACAAACTGATGCAGGTAATACTAAAAGATGATTTCTAATTCCAACTTTACCATTTTCTCTTCTATATCCTTTAATCTTCACAGTTATCCCTCCTATTTTATCAAATTTATTACTCTATTAAATCTCCTCTACCACGTTTACTCTCTAAATTATGAACATGAACATAATCACCTACATTAATATCTTCACTAGCCGCTCCTAAACTTTCACCATACTTAATAATATCTTTCCCTTTTTCAATCGTAGCCACAGCAAATTTATGGCCAAATGGGACATCTTGATTAATCGTAATCTCTTTAACTTCTCCACCTATCTCAACATCCACCTTTTCTCCTTCATTAATCGCTTCAATAGTAGTCGCAACATTATCAACCGATTTCATAACAAGACTTTTCTTACTCATATTATTTATTTCCTCCCTTCTTTTACTTGAGAAGTTTAGCTTCACTTTTATAATAATGCAACCTTTATGCCAACTTCTAATAATTTTAAATAAAAAAATATTGAAATATCTAAAAATAACCGCTTCAACCTACATAACCTTAGGATTGATAACTTTAAAAAAAAATTTAAATACTAGATCAATATTAAAGTAATACAGAATTCCAAAAATAAAAAAAGAAACATCATGCTGCATATTGCAACACGACGTTTTACTCTGCATCCCATTTATTTAATTTACGCCATAAGGTTGTCCGATCGATACCTAATTTTTCTGCTGCTTTAGTCTTATTCCCTTCTCTTTTTACCGTTCTTTCTATTATTTCTCTTTCAATTTCTTCTAAAGTTCCATCCATAATTACAAATTCATCATCTAAATTAAAATTATCTTCTCTATTTATTAAATTAGATAGTATAAAATTTATGTCTTCTTTCTTGATTATATTACCTTCAGAAATAACAACTATCTTTTCTATTACATTTTCAAGTTCTCTAACATTACCTGGCCAATTATAATCTGCTAAAAACTCTATTATATCATCATCTACTTCTTTAATATCTTTATTTAATTTTTTACATTTTTTCTTTAATAAATATGAAAATATTAATTCAATATCTGCTTTCCGCTTACGTAAAGGAGGAATATCTAAGTCCAATACACTTAATCTATAATATAAATCCTCTCTAAAGCGACCATTACGAACCTCTTCCCGTAAATTCCTATTAGTCGCAGCTAAAATCCGTACATCAATTGGAATAACCTTCTCTCCTCCTAGTTTCATAACTCTCTTCTCCTGAATAACTCTAAGCAATCTTGCTTGTAAACTTTTATCCATTTCACCTATCTCATCTAAAAAGATTGTTCCATTATGAGCTAACTCAAATAACCCCTTCTTACCACCTTTTTTAGCACCAGTGAAGGTTCCTTCTTCATAACCAAACAGCTCACTCTCAAGTAAATTCGTAGGTAGTGCTGCACAATTAACCGCAACAAAAGGTCCTACTCTCCGATCGCTACAATTATGAATTCCTTGGGCAAATAACTCTTTTCCAGTTCCGCTTTCTCCATTGATTAATACAGTAGAATCAACTTTACCATACTTACGTGCCAATTTTTTCACATTTTTAATTTTATCACTATTACCTATAATGTCCTTTAAGGTATATTGAGCTGTCAATCCTTTTTTATGCAACTTCTGTCTAATCTTTTGTTCTAATTCCTGAATCTTAGTGACATCTTGAAAAGTAGCAACTGCTCCTGTTATTTTGTTACCAACTTTAATCGGCACTCGATTAGTAGCAATTTTAGTTTCATCTATATTCTGGACATGACCAATATTCTCATTACCAGTTTTGATTATTTTCGGTAATTTCGTATTAGGAATTACTTGCTCTACACTTTTACCAATAACTTCACTTCGTCTTTTATTAAATAATTTTTCTGCTGTTGGATTAAAAACAGTTACAATCCCTTCTTCGTCTACCGCTGTAATTCCTTCATGTGCAAAGTCTAATATTGTTTGTAACTTTTTCTTTTTCTCTCTTTCTATTAAAGTTGCTTCATATACCTTCAATGCTTCTAAAAAACCATTTAAGATCGCTTCATTTCCTGATTTAATTAATTCATAATCCAAACCATACTTTTTAGCTGCATTAACACCTACAGTATCTCCAATAATCGTTTCTATCCCATTGTTAATCGCTTCTTTAATCTTCTCTTCTACTTCTAGCTCTTTCTTAATTGTATAATAATCTATATTAAGTCCTATAATTTCAGCAATTGCCTTTACACCATAAATTACACTTTTGTAACCGATGATCCCTATCCGTTGTTGACAACCTTCATATTTATGCAAAACACGTAACAAATCATAACCAGTCACATTAATCTTTACAACAGGCAAATTAACAGCTTCTTTAATTAAAGAAGCTGTCCCTCCTCTACTGATAATCACCTCATAACCTTGATTTGTCATTTCTTTAGCACGTGTTACCCCTTCACTCATATCTCCTATAATGGTTGTAATAGGAAATTTTCTATCTTTTATCACTTCATCAGCTAGTCTCTTTAACTTATTATATGGAGCAATAAAGCATATTTTATTTTCTTTATTTGACATAAGCTCCCTCCTAGCATTACTTATAATTTATACATCATACTTTATTATAAAAGTTATGACTTAATTTGTCTAATTTATGATATATAAAATAGAAATAACTCCTAAGACAATAAATTTACCTTAGGAGTTATTAATTATCATACTATTTAATTTTGGCTAACTATAAATATCAATCTTAACTAGCTGCTTCTGCAGCTTCTTCAACTAATCGCTTAGTATCTCGAGCAATTACTAACTCTTCATTAGTCGGTACTACCATAGCGATATTATCTGCATCATCAGTAGTAATCACTTGCTCCTTACCACGCATATCATTCTTTTCTTCATCTAAAGTAAGTCCTAGATAACCTAATCCTTCTAGAATATTAGCTCTAATCTCAATAGCATTCTCACCAATACCAGCAGTAAAGACTACCACGTCTGCTCCGCCTAATACAGCAGAATAAGAACCAATATACTTCTTAACGCGCTGAGCAAATACATCAATAGCTATCTGTGCTTGCTCATTACCAGACTCTGCTTCTTCTCCAATATCTCTAAAGTCGTTACTTACTCCCGATAATCCTGCTACACCACTCTTCTTATTTAGAACATTGTCCATTTCAGCAGCAGAATAGCCTTCATTCTCCATCATAAATGGTACAATCGCTGGATCGATATCTCCACAACGAGTTCCCATTACTAATCCTTCTAGTGGAGTTAGTCCCATACTAGTATCCATTACTTTACCACCATCAACAGCAGCTACACTAGCTCCATTTCCTAAGTGACAAGTAATAATCTTTAAATCTTCAAAAGATTTACCAAGAATTTCTGCTGCTCTCTTAGCAACATACTTATGAGAAGTACCGTGGAAACCATAACGACGTACTCCATAATCTTCATACCATTCATAAGGTAGTGCATACATATAAGATTTAGCCGGCATTGTTTGATGGAAAGCAGTATCAAATACTGCAACATCAGGAGTTTCAGGCATTAACTCTTGACTAACCTGAATCCCTAATAAGTTAGGTGGATTATGTAATGGTGCTAAATGCTTGACTTCATCAATAGCATTATATACTTCATCGTCGATTAAAGCAGAATCAGCAAAATTCTCCCCTCCGTGAACAACACGATGACCAACCGCACTAATTTCGTCCATACTAGCGATTACTCCATAATCATCATCTAAAAGAGTATCGATAACCATCTTAATCGCTACACTGTGATCTGGAATCTCATTCTCTATCTTAACTTCTTCACTTCCAGCTGGCTCATGTGTCAAGAATGCGCCATCAATACCGATTCTCTCTACAACTCCACTTGCTAATGGTGACTCATTTTCCATATTAATTAACTGATATTTAGCAGATGAACTTCCACAATTTAAAACTAATACTTTCATAATTTAGCCTCCTTATATATTATTAATATTTAAAATTTTAACCTTCTTGTGATTTTCTAAATTGAGATTGTACTGCAGTAATAGCAGACACAGTAACAATATCTTCTACACTACATCCTCTAGATAAGTCATTAACTGGTAAAGCATTACCCTGAATTAATGGTCCAAAAGCATCAGCCTTAGCTAACCGCTGTACTAATTTATAAGCAATATTACCTGCATTTAGGTCAGGGAATATTAATACATTTGCTTTTCCAGCTACATCACTATCTGGAGCTTTTTTAGCACCGATTTCTGGAACTAAAGCTGCATCTCCTTGCATTTCACCATCAACTTGTAAATCAGGTGCTTTCTCTTTACAGATTTCAGCTGCCTTTCTCATTCTTTCTACTATTGGGTGCTCAGCACTACCTTTAGTAGAGAATGATAACATAGCAACTATAGGCTCTTCTCCAGTTAATGCTTCAAAAGTACTTGCAGAAGAGATAGCTAATTCTGCTATTTCCTCTGGATTACCTTCAGGGAATACTCCACTATCAGCAAATAACATCTTACCCTCTGATCCATACTCACAATCTGGTACAATCATTAAGAAAGAACCAGATACTATGGAAACATCATCACTAGTACCTATAATTCTAATTACAGGTCGTAATACATTAGCAGTAGTATTTAAAGCACCAGCAACCTTACCATCGGCTATTCCTTTCTTAACTAACATAGATCCAAAATAAAGTGAATCTTTCATCTGCTCTAAAGCATCTTCTTTAGAAATACCTTTGTGCTTTCTTAATTCATAATAAGTTTCAGCAAAATCTTCTAAATAATCAGATGCTTCCGGGTTAATTATTTCAGCTCCAGAAATATCTACACCCTCATCAGCAGCTATTTGATTTAATTCTTCTTCATCCCCTACAAGAATAATATCAGCAATTTCTTCTTCTAATATCTTAGGCGTTGCCTTAATCATTCTTGGTTCTGTACCCTCTGGCAAAACTATTGTTTGCCGATCTTCACTAGCCTCTTTTCTAATTTCTTCAACAAACCCCATAATTTAAACTCCTCCTTTTTATTTAAATTTAAAATGTACACTTAAATTTATTATTAAATTTAAAATTTATAGCATTATAATATTATAAAAATAGACAAAATAATAATTTAAAATTTTCTGAAAATTTAGATTAAATTATTTAACAGCTATACCTCCTTTCTCCTCCTTTATGCTTACATAATCTATATTCTGCATAAAAGAGATTATTCCTGCAAAAAATAGAAAATAATTCCCTTTTTGCATAATAATTGTGTCCTATAAATTATAAAGGAGCTTTTAAGTTTTTATAGAAATTGTAAATAATATTGAAGGAAATATCAATAAAAGATATTAAGGAGTCGATTTGAAATTATGAAAGCCTTAGGAATCATTACTGAATATAATCCTTTTCATAATGGTCACCTCTACCACTTGCGTAAATCATTAAAAACTACTGACGCCGATTATACTATCTGTGTTATGAGCGGTAATTTTGTACAAAGAGGAAATCCAGCCATTATTGATAAATGGAACCGAGTCAAAATGGCTTTAGAAGCTGGAATTGATTTAGTATTAGAATTACCAATTGCTTATGCTCTACGTAGTGCTGAATACTTCGCTTATGGTGGAGTCCAACTTTTAAACCAAACTGGGATAGTAGATAAGATGGTTTTTGGTAGTGAATTAGGAGAGATTGAACCGTTAATAGAAATAAGTGAAATTCTTGCTGATGAACCAACTGAATTATCAAATCTAATTCAAGAAGAATTAGATAAAGGAGTTTCTTTCCCCAAAGCTAGAGCAGAAGCCCTAAGTATATATATTCCTAATTTGGATACTACTCTAAGTACTGCTAAAGTCAAGAAAACCATTAATAATCCTAATAATATTTTGGGTATTGAATATATTAAAGCTTTAATTCAAACTAATAGTCAAATTAAACCTTTAACTATTAAGCGTAAAGGAGCAGACTATCATCAAACAAAGATTAAAGGTAAAATAACAAGTGCTACTGCTATTCGCAATACAATACTTAAAGATCAGTCATTACAAGATATAAAAGAATTACTACCGTCCTACTCTTTTGATATTTTAAAAGAGAATATTAGGCTTAATAAAGGACCTATTGATTTAGAAAATTTTGAATTACCAATCTTAACTATTTTACGACGCACATCACCATCAACTTTGAAAGAAATTGAAGATGTTACTGGAGGTTTAGAAAACAGAATTAAAGATGCTGCTAACCAAGCAACATCTTTATTAGAATTAATAGATTTAATTAAGACTAAGCGATTTACTCAAACTAGGATTCAAAGAATTCTTCTTCATTTATTATTAGGGTTGAATAAAAGTACATTAAAGGGATTTGACAAAGCCGGTGGCCCACAATATTTAAGAATTTTAGGTTTTTCTAAAAAAGGTCAAAAAATATTAAAAACAATGAAAGAAACGAGTAAATTACCTTTAATTAACCGAGTAGCAAACCATTATAAGAGTGCCTATCCAGCTGATTCACTTAAAGCTAAAATGTTAGCTATGGAAGTTAAAGCAACTAATATTTATTCCTTAGCTTATAATAATCCTAAATATCGCCAAGGAGGCCAAGATTATACCCAACCACTTATTCTAAAGAATTAAGAAAATCAATTGCATCTTCCACCTTATCTACAGAAACCACTTTAATCTTAGTAGCCGATTCTTTAGCTTTTTCATAATTCCCAGCTGGTGATAAGAAAATTTCTGCTCCTTCTCTTTCTGCAGCTAATATTTTTTGTTCTACTCCACTTATTTCTCCTACATTTCCTTCTAAATCTATAGTTCCTGTTCCAGCTATATCCTTACCATGTGTCAAGTCATTTTTAGTTAATTGATTAAGAACTTCTAAAGTAAATACCATTCCTGCAGAAGGCCCTCCTATATCTCCAGAATTTATCTCAATCTCAACTGGAAAGTTATAAGAACGTTTATATGAGGAAATTAAGACTCCTAAGGATGCTTTACCAGGACTATTCTCTAATTCTTTAGTCTTAATACTATATTTATGAGTCTTATCCTCTCTCTTAATCGTTAAATCGACTGACTCACCTATCTTTCTTTTTCTGATTTTATCTATTACTTCAGTTACTAAACTTATCTTCTTGTCATCAACTTCAGTAATGATATCCCCTTCTTTTAACTTATCTTTAGCATTACTCTCTTTTAAGACCTTAACTATCTCTGCTCCTTGCCCAGTAATCTCAAAATCATAACCAGCTTGCCTTAAAGCAACAGCTTTGGCCTTTAATTTACTCTCTTTCATTACATCTTTCATCATCTCAAAATATTCTCGAGGTTCAACTTCTGGAGGTAATTGCTTCCCTAAAGGGGTTAATGCAACACCTTGCGGCTTAAATAAAGAAACATAATAATATTCTAATACACTAGCTGTTTCTAAAGAGACAGCAGTTAATCTAAACTTACCTTTAATCTCATCCTTATATCCATTTTTTACCTTTACTAATGAACTTAATTCTTTAGCAATACCTGGTGATTCTACATAATAATCTGTTGGCCAAATAGCTGATAAAAGACTGACCAATATTACAACCAAACTAATTATTAATAATCTATTTAATTTTTCGTTTTTAAAACTTGCCATTATTTCTCCCACCTTTTAATTAACTCTTTAATCTTAGGAACTTTCTCTTCAGCAGCTTTAACTCCGGCTGCTACACATTCTTCGGCTTTATCTAAAGCTCGAGAGGGAACATGACCTACTTTAGGCCTAATTAAAACATCAGCATCTATCCCTTTATACTTCATGATTTCTCGTTCCATAATCCCCAAGGTCTTCATAATAATTTCAAATATATTATTGACATTACCATCTTGAGTGACATCATAGCTTACATCTACTCCAATTATAATATCAGCCCCAAAATCCTCAATAACATTGGTTGGAACTCTATTTAGGATTGCTCCATCAACTAATAACCGGTCATTAATTTCATGCGGAACATAAACTCCAGGAATAGATATGCTAGCTCTTATAGCATCTGCTACTAATCCTTCTCTCAAAACTACTTCTTCTCCTTTTTGAATATCTGCTGCTACTGCCGCAAAAGGTAATTTCAAATCTGAAAACCTCTTATTTTGAGTCAGTAATTTAATAAATTCTTTTACTTTATTCCCTGCAATTAATCCTTGGCGCGGAACTGTTAAATCCGTCACTAAATCCCAATCCATTTGATACGATAATTGTTCTAAGCGTTTAAGGTCTAAATCTGCTGCATAAAATCCTCCCACCATACTTCCAATACTAGATCCTGCTAAGTAATCTATATGTATTCCTGCTTTATCTAATACTTGTAATACACCAATATGTGCTATCCCTCTGACTGAACCTGCTCCTAAAGCTAAACCAATTTTAGGTTTATCCCCCACTTAAATCACCTCAATTAATGACTTGTTATTAAACAAGTCATTATTATATTATATACAAATTTATAACACTATACTTCTTAACTTAAAAAAATATAGATTAATATACTTTCTTAATGAATATGCAGGATATTAACAATTAACCTAGAAATAATGTTGATAATAGTTATTATTTTATATGATTTATATGCTAGATGAATTTTCCTTATAAATATACATATAATTAAAGGAGCTGACAACCCCCATGACATTAGATGAATATCAGAGTCTTAAAATAAAGCTAAATAAACTCTCCAATGGAGTTATCATTATTAATAATGATAATCAAGTTACTTTCATTAATTCTGCAGTAGAAAAGATTCAAAATATATCTATAGAAGAAGCAATAGGACAAAACATAGTTCTATGTGAAAATGAAAAATATCCAAATCAAATTAAAGAAAAATTACAATCTTTTAATATAGAAAAAGAAGAAAAAGATTCTGGTATCTTACATAACCTTAAAGAACAAGTAAGTCAGTTAAGTACTGAACTCCAAGAATTATTTATATCTTCTATGACCAGTTTAGTAAAAACCCTAGAAGCTAAAGACTCCTACACTAAAGGTCATTCTGTACGAGTAAGCACTATAGCTAAAACAATTGCTCAACATAAATACGGAGATTCTAATAAAACAGAACAAATTAAATTAGCTGGTAAATTACATGACATAGGTAAAGTAGGTACTCAAGAAACCATTCTTAATAAACCAGGTAGATTAACTGATCAAGAATTTGATCATATCAAACGACACCCTATTATTAGTGAAGAGATCTTAAATCCGATTAAACGATTCGAATCTATAACTCACATGGTAAGACACCACCATGAAAAATTTGATGGAACAGGGTATCCTGATGGATTAGCAGGTAAAGAAATTCCTATTGGGGCTAGAATAGTAGCACTTGCAGATAGTTATGATGCTATGACTTCTAATCGCCCTTATCGTTCAGCTATGGAACCTATAAAAGCTGCGAAAGAAATTGAAGAAAATTTAGGAACACAATTTGACCCAAAATTAGGAGAAATATTCTTAGGCCTATTCTATGATAAAAAATTAGTACCGTTACCTTAATCTACTGTTATTTATTATTACATTAAACAAAAAATAAATATTACCTTTATTTTTTAGGAAATATAAGAAGTCCTCATCAAATGATGAGGACTTCTTTATCTTAAGATTCAAATTCTATCTTCTCATATCAAAAATAATTTTATTACTGAATTGTTTCTTTAATTAAGGAAGTAATCAATATAATCAATGGAATAATAACTTGAAAGGGAATAGCATAATAAGGATAAATCTGTGCTGACCACTGCAGTGTCTCCATAATACTACCATATAACCATTGAGATAAACCTACTGTCACTAATAATAGTGGGATAATAAAAGATTTATAATGATCAAGCTTAAACAACTGAGCTAGTCCCAATGCTGCTGCATAAATAAGCAGACTACCTTTAATCCCACCTCCAATTAAAAAATTAACAAAAATTACTGGATCAAGGTTAAGATTAAGATTAGGAATTACACTAGTTGTTATTACTGGTGGAAAAATAGCATTAGCAAAAAAATTTGGTCCTAATACCAATAAATCTCGAATAGTTATAATAAAAAGAATCATCCCCATAATTGCAGTAGCTAAATAAGATGTTTTAAAAAGCTCGTCTTTTTCATTTAAAGCTGGAAATATCATTAAAAATAAAACAACCTCACCAAAAGGAAATGTAGTAATTGAAAATGCTGCTTTAATAACTGGAGTTATCCCTCTTTCTAAGATAGGTAAAAAATTACTAACATCATATTCAGGTAATAGAATAAGAAATAAAAACAGTACAAAAATAGGCACCAGAGGAACAAATAATTCACTCATTCTTGCTAACACTTCTAACCCTGACCGTACTTGATAAGCAACAGCCCCAGACAAAATGATTACAATGAAAATAAGAGGAGTTTCAGTATATGTAGATATAACCATAAATTCTCCAAAATTTCTTAAAATAATAGCTGCTAGATGAATAAAGTACCAGATATACAACATTCCCAATATACTACCTAAATATTTACCAAAAGTAGCTCTTAATATATCTATAAGAGTCTTGTTGGGATTTAAAATTGCTATATATGCATACATTCCTATTAAAATAAATCCTGCAGCCCACCCCATAATAAATGCTAACCAAGCATCCTGATAGGCTGCTGATGCAGGATTAACAATAATTCCAAATATAAATCCCATCATTAATACTAATAATTGGTACTTAGAGATTTTGATATCATTTACCATATTAAACCTCCAAAACATATTTCACTATTTTTTTAATAATAATAGCTGGACTTGTGGGCGCTTTATCAATGATTAATAAAAAGTTGATTATAAATCCCATGGAGATTAAAGTGTAATATATGATACTTATCCTTTTTTTATCATTTACTTCCAATATTCGAGGACGGTCAATAAGGATAATAATACAAATTCCTACAATTAATAAAACCAACAATAAAGCCATAGTTCAATCCTTCTTTCTCTTTATTTTACTAATTGTTTCTACCTAGGTCTAGTAGGCTTCTTAATTAATCCTGTACTCATGGTATTCCAGGTTACTTCTATCTTAACTGGGGTCTTACTAAAGACCTCAACCCAATTGTTTTCTACCTCTTTCCAATAATCTAAATGTTTATTATGAACTAATTCGGAGAAACCAAAAATATCACTTTCATATTTAAATTGTGCTAATTTTACAGTATTTCGAATTTCATTTTTTATAACCGAAGCTACCTCTTTCTCTAATTTCTTAACTATTTTAGGTTTAGTTAAGTCACCTTTTCCCTGCTGACTAACCAGCTTACCTTTAGTATCAATCTTAATTAAAAAAGTTAATTCACCATTTTTTAACTTAACATCTATTTCTCCTTGAGAAGAAAGTATTTCAAAATCTAATTCTTCTTTTTTATCCATAGGATTAGGTAAAGTAATTACTGTACTACCCACCTCATTTAATGGGAATAATAGCCCTCTAGTCTCTATAGGTCCTAACCACCCTATTAACCTATCTTTTTTAAAGACTGCTGCGCCTTCAATTTTTAAATCTTTAATCTTTACGTTATCTATTTGTTTATTTAAATGAATCATACCAATTACTGGTGATCTACCTTTACTATTTAAAACTTTAAGTAATTTAAAAACGCTTACTTTTCTAATTTTAGCTAAAGATTTTAAGTTACTTTTAATTATATTTACCATATGTATTGCAGGAATATCTTCTAATTCACTTTCAGCTTTTAAAACCTTTTCTGCTGTTAATCCTTTAGATTCTTTAGCTACTAGTATCTCTGATAATTCATTTATATTTTGATTTCTTTCAAACAACTCTAATATACCTATTATTCCCTCTTTAGCCACCTCTTCAGAAATTACTACTATTTGATTATGAGAGAAAACTACCTTGCGGTCTATAGTTTTAAGTGAATTTCTAATGGCTTCAAATGCTGTCTTACCAATCGCTGAATGTATCCAGACTGCCCTTTCTTGATTACCTTGGGCTTTAGCCTTAATAATCCCCGGCTTAACTATCTGCAAAGTTACTTTTAGCTTACCATCCTTAGTTTTATCAAAACCTATTGCAGTGGCTATAGCCATTTCAGTTAAATCCCTATTATTCCAACAGCCAGTAGAGGCTAATATAGTTAAAAAAATAATTAATATTAGGGATACTTGTTTTAATTTTTTACTTCTTCTTTTGTTCATTATTTAGCTCTCCTATTAATCTTCTTTAGTCTTAATATCAACATTCATTCTATAGGCCGCTTCTCTATCATCTTCAATCAAATCATGAGGCCTTCTCCACATTAGCCATAGAGGTAGACGAATAAATGTATCTTTTAATTCCATTCCAGCTAATGGTGCAAATGGTACTAAATAAGGCACACCAAAAGACCTCAGCGTACATAAATGAATAAGAATAACTACTCCTGTGAGGGATATTCCTAATAAACCTATAATATTTGCTGTAATTAACATAATTATTCGAATAAGTGGGATTACTCCTCCTAAAGCTGGTAGAATAAAACTGCTAATGGCTGTAAGTGCCGTCACCATGATTACTGGATTACTGGCTACTCCTGCTTCTACAGCTGCTTGTCCTAAAACTAAAGCGCCTACTATACTTACTGCTTGCCCAATAGGTCTTGGCATTCTAACTCCTGCTTCTCTTAATAATTCAAAAGTAAGCCCCATCATTAATGTTTCTGTAAATGCTGAAAAAGGTATGCCGTCTCTTGAAGCGGCAACTGTTAGTAATAATTTAAAAGGAATTACAGTTTGATGAAAAGTTACTAAAGCTACATAAAAGGCTGGAAAAATAGTAGTAATAAATAATGCTAATCCTCTCAATATACGTAATAGTGAGGAAAAATAAGGCCTAGCATAATAATCTTCACTAGATTGAATTGATTCAATAAATAAATGAGGAACTGTAAGTACAAAAGGTGTACCATCACATAAGATTGCTACTCTACCTTCTAATATTTTTGCTGCTACTATGTCCGGCTTTTCACTATTACCTACTGTAGGAAAGATTGAAAGAGGAGCATCTTCAATAAATTCTTCAATATATCCTGATTCTAAAATAGAATCTATCTTAATCTTTTTTACCCTTCTTCTAACAGTCTTAAGTATATCTTCATTGGCTAATCCTTTTACATAACAGATAGCTACATCAGTATTGGTCTTTTCACCTAAAGTAATATTTTCAAATTTAAGGTTTGAGTTTTTGATTTTTCTACGTAAAAGGGTAGTATTTGTTCGTAGAGTTTCAGTAAAGCCTTCTCTCGGCCCTCTAACGACTGACTCTGTATCTGGTTCAGTTACTCCACGAGATTCCCATTCTCTCATCCCAACTTTTAGTGCAATTTCAGTTCCATCTATGTAAATAATAGTATCTCCAGAAAGCATAGCATGTAATGATTTTTGAAAATCTTTGACTTCTGAAAGTTCACTTGCACTTAATATATTATCCTTTAATATCTCAATGATATTACTTTGATTTAAATCTTTATCTAATTCAGTGTCTCGTGATTCTAAAATTAATGGTTTCACAATATTATTATTAACTGATTTTCTATCTGTTAAACCATCTATGTGAGCAATAATAACTTCAATATTAGATTCATTTCCTAATACCACTTCTCGCATAACAAAGTCACTACTATCTTCAAACAATTCCTTTAATCTTTCTTTAATATCCTGGATTGAACGAGGAATTTTCTCTATGTTTTTTTTGCCTTTTTTAGCTTTTTGATTAGATGATTTTAATTTTAAATAATTAAGCATTTTAAATATCCTATTAAACATAGAATCCCTCCTTGCTTATTAATTTAGTATTATATTAAATGAAAAAAATATTCACTATTTAAACTCTTAAATTTTTGCATAGAAAAAGATAGGGATACCTTCCCTATCTGAGTTGACAGTTTACAGTTATCAGTTGACAGTTAAAAACAAAAATCAAATCATATTTAGACACAGACGGAATACAGACTAGAAATAAAAAAATATATTTTATTTATTTTCAGTCTCCTACTTAACGGAGTAGTCTTTGTAATGGCTTCTTTTATGATGTCTGGATAACCTTCAGGAGTACTTTCAGTCTCCTACTTAACGGAGTAGTCTTTGTAATAAGTACAAGAGGTGATTGATAAATGCTCAGCTTAGTCTTTCAGTCTCCTACTTAACGGAGTAGTCTTTGTAATTCAGGTTCTAAGGCTTTTATTCAGCATTACAATGATACTTTCAGTCTCCTACTTAACGGAGTAGTCTTTGTAATTCTATTAGACATGATGGTTCAATCTTGTTGGCAGACTTTCAGTCTCCTACTTAACGGAGTAGTCTTTGTAATGGAGACAGATAGTGAGTTATTAGATAGGTTTTTAATGACTTTCAGTCTCCTACTTAACGGAGTAGTCTTTGTAATAATGGGGCAGAGAAGAGGATTAAAGTATTTGAGAACTTTCAGTCTCCTACTTAACGGAGTAGTCTTTGTAATAATAATGGATTTGATATAGTTAAGCAGAGTAAAGATCTTTCAGTCTCCTACTTAACGGAGTAGTCTTTGTAATAGCAAGAGGGATGCAATTGGTGGCTAAGGTTAATAAGACTTTCAGTCTCCTACTTAACGGAGTAGTCTTTGTAATAGAGTATTAAAAAGACAGGAGAGCCTGGGTTTATTAATCTTTCAGTCTCCTACTTAACGGAGTAGTCTTTGTAATTGACTAATGAGGGATATAAAAGATTAGATAGTTTAGTCTTTCAGTCTCCTACTTAACGGAGTAGTCTTTGTAATCGCGAAAAATTGAAAATAAGAACCCCATGATATCAAGCTTTATAGCACTTCTCCTTCTTGAAATCACCTCCAAATTTTCGAAAACTAAATCTTGCACGAAAACCCTAGAGGTTTGCGAAATACATCCCGCTCCTTATTGTGTCAGGGTTTATAGCTATTTTAACTAGCAAACTTTTAAATCAAAATCTATTATTATATCATTACTTTTATAGGGTTTTCGAAAATAAGACTTAGCTACTAAATAATAATTTCTATATTAAACCTAATTATCCTGCATATTACATGATATTGAATTGTTCATTATCCTAACTAATCTCTTTTAATTTAAAATTTTCTAATACAGTTTTAATTATTCTTCAGAATCTTAAAATCACCTAATCCAAAGACTGTATTCTTACCTACATGTGTATATTGTCCTAGAATTAAGTAAGGTAAAAACTCTCCTAAGTCACCTTCATATTCTAACTCACCTGTTACTCCATACATCTTAATTCTTTGTTTTTGACGACTAGAATAACGTTTCCAATTTCGCCAATTAGTATGATTTTTGATTAATTTCACTTCTTCTGCTCTTTCTAGATATGATCCAAAATTAATATCTAATTGATCTTTACCATAAAAATAACTTAAACTAGATACTCTTCTAAATAAATTTCTCATCAAAATATGAAAATCTATCTTCTTAACATAATCTCCTTTATATTTTAAAAGCATAGGTGTAAGAAGTTTTAATCGTAAATGTTCTTTAGATATATTCTGTTGGAGTTGTTCAATATCCTCACTAATAATCTTAATATCTGAATTGTGGACTCGATTAGCATATTCAGAGTAAATTCGTTCTGCTTTACCAGTTAAATCATTAAGACTCCAAACTTCTGATACTATGAATTTACCTCTACCTTTTCCTAAGCCTTGATCTTCTAAATAACGCCAGCTTTCTAATATATATGGCAAAAACTTGTAAGTTGAACCGAAAAGATTTAACCTAAAATTAATCTCTTGTCCAGGATGAAAGATTTCTTTACCATTAGTTTTAGGTTCAAAGACGAAAGGACGGGGTTTGTCTTTGAAACGATTTGAAGTATTAAACTTCTCTTTACCTACTAAAATAGGATTAAATAATATTGAATAAGCACAATTACTATTTAAACTACATTCTTTACACCTCTTCTTTTCCATAACACAAGCAAAACTTTTCAAAGCATGACCAAAGGCACCCCGAAATGTTGAACCGGGGTGTTTGGGTAGCTTTATAGTATCTTTTGCTATTAAAGTAATTTCTAAACTAACTATATCCAGATTCATAATAAAACCTCCATCAATCATTACATAGCTTATAATATTGATAACCTTCTCCAGAAAGTGTCTGCTCAATATTAACTACAAATATTCTTTCATTATTTTTTCGATCTAATTTCTCATCACTATTGTAAATATTAATTGCTTCAAAATTAGCTTTGGGAGGAATATCCTCTGTAAATTGAATAATTGATTTGTTAGCTAACTTAAGATTTTCTTCTCCCATTTGATTTAAATAATCCTCATCCAATTCTTCTAATTGATTAAAAGACTTAAACTGCATAAAAGAACCTTTCTTACCAAAATAGTTTATTCTGATAAATAACCTTTTTAATAATTTCATCTCATCATCTTCTAAATTGCTAATTTCAATAGCTACTTTTAGACTTCCTTTTAAAAAAACATATTCTCTATAAGCAGGCTTTGATCTCCCAACTCTATTTCTTAAATCTGTAATCCTACCAAAGGTCTTATTTACAACGGCTTCTTCAGAAAGGCTAAATCTTATTTCTCTATTTTTAACCATCTCAAATACTTCTTTGCCTTTATCTAAATTATAGTTTTGTATAGTTTGAGAAACCAATCCCATCTTTACTCCAAAGGGAGTAGGAAATAAAAGAGAAGTAGCAGCTGTGTTGGTAGCATTAATATTCTTAAAAGAAAATAATGATGTTGGTAAATACTCAACTTCTAACCACATAAAACTCCTCCTTCACTTATAATTTCACACCATACGGAACTGTGTCCTCTATTAATTCTTTTATGATATTACAAAATTCTGCTAAAGAATTAAACTCTTTTAACTCCACTTCTTCACCGATAGAAGTTAATGTTTCAGAAATAGATTTAATCTCTTCTTTATAATTTGAATTTAAAGCACTAATTGTTGGTGCAGGCACTGAACTATAACTAACACTAACTACACCTTCAAAACTTGTCATATGTGGAGCTTGAGTATTACGCATAGCTCCTTCTGGAGAATAATAAGTCAACATAATTGATTTAAGTAATGCTTTATATCTAGCTTCAATACTATCTGAATCTAAAGGATACTCTTTAGAAATATCATTATATCCAATTCTAGCTACTTCAAGATTATTAACTACAGCATATTGCCCAGAATTTACTGGTCGATAAAAAATATTCTGCCCTTCGTTCTTACCACTACCTTCACTCTTTTCTCTATCTGAATATTTAACATGGAATAAATTTTCTGAATTAAACTCCTCCGGGATAGCAACTAACCAACCAAATTCTACTGTAGAATCGCGCCCTACATTCTTCTTATTATTAGTTACTAAAATTCCTTCCATATCATCCATGCTACACATATTAAGCATCTTATCAACTATATCAGATTTAGTATTATCACTATCACCTGTAAATTCATCGAAATCATCATCAATAGTAATTCTATTAGCATCAAATTTCTCACAACCTTGACATAATGATAAATCTTCTTTATCTTTAGCAATCTTAAATAGGTGACTAGCTTGAATATGCTTTAACATATCACCAGAAACAGCATTAACAGTTGCTAAATTACCAGCTTTATCTGTAATAGTAACATTTCTAGTAGTCAATTGATTTCCTTCTGACTTTTCATTATTTAGATCATGTAAATTCAATCCAACCTTACCATTAATAGAAATAGAATATACTCTCTTACTCATTACTATCATCCTCCTTAATTTCTTTTACTTTTTCATCTTTACCAAATCCATAAGCTAACAACATATTCCCAATAATTTTAGAATCATTTTCATCAATAAGTTTCACAACATCTTCAAAATCTTTAGTTGTTAAATTAGCTCTCTTTTGATGGCCATGATGAAAACTTTCTAATCCATTTTCATTATTATAATCTGCCATAAACTCTGATAATTCAGTTAATAAGGTCTTTTTATTGAGCGCTGCTCTTCTTAAGTCCTGTAATAACCCAAATTTAACTTTTTTCTTTTCATTAAGGTAAATTGGCACCAAAGTGCTATTTCTAATTGCTTTAGCAAAATTCTTAAACCCTTCATTCTCTAAAATTTTAGCATAACCTCCATCTAGTTTACTCATGATAAACTTAACACTCCTTTTCTTATAAATTCTAGCTCCTTGGTCATCACCTAACCTCTGCATAACCAAAATAGCATGGTAATAGTAATAATTTAATAGATAATCTACTCTTTCAGTAGTTAAAAAGTTATATAATTCCTGAAAGATTTTAATATCCTCATTCTTATCATCAATTGGCCTAATTAAGTCTTTAAACTCTTCGAACACCTCTTTAAACTTGCCCTTATCTTTTTCTTCATCTAAAATAATCCAATTTGGAACATTAAGATCATAAATATTCTTAATCACATGATTCTGTCCCATATCAACTAAATAGACATTCTTTAATCCTTCAATGTAATTTTTTAATCTATTTCTTCTACTTCTTCGACCTCTTTGAAAATTAAATTCTGGTAATTTATCTAATAACTTAGATATAAAGTCACTTAAATATAAAATATTTTGCTTTTCCAAAATCTCTGCTGGATAATAATTTGGCTCTACACTTGAATAAACCATATCAAAATCATCTAATAATACTTGATTAGGAGTAATCACTGAATAAAGTCTATTTCCTGAAGATAAAGATTTTAAAATGAAACTTTTGTAGAATCCAATTATAATCAAAAATAGTTTGCTCCAACTTTCAGAACTATTACTAGGAGTTATTCTTGAATCAGAAGATAAATCATTTACATTTAATCCCTTAACCCTTATAGGTAATAAACAACTTAAAGCATTACGGTTAGTAGTAAATTCTATCTTACCTTGATTATATAACTCCTTTATATTATCAACTATTTCTTTAGTAGTTTCTGATTCCTCTAAGTTATTCTTAATAAACTTCTTAACCTTGTTTCTCTTACTCCAATGATAATTATCAAAACCATTAAACAGTTCATCTAAGCTTCTTTCTACCTTAGCTAGCTCCTCATATGTTAATTTATATTTAATTACTTTTTTAAAATTATTAATTTGAATCCCTTCAAATAACCCATCTAATTCTTTATTTAAGATACTATAATCTAGTTTTATTTGACTATAAAATCTAAGTATAATCAACAAGACATCTCCAAAATAGTCTTTAATAGCGTATATATCATTCATAATTTTATTTGATAATGGAATCCCGGTTGTTTGTCTAATTAAATTAGATTTCATTTTACTATCAGACCATTCCTTATACTCTTCCTCTATTGTAAAGTCAATTATATCTGAAGTATAATCTGGCTTTTGTTCCATTTTATTATAGAATATCAATGGGTATAAAGACTTGAATTTTAAATTATCAAAATATTCTTTTTTAATTTTTTCATCAGATTCAACAACATAAAATGAACTCTGATTCTTGATTACAATTTTTGGAGATTCAATATTTTGCTCTTGTAAAATAAATTTAACTATCTCAACAATTCCTCTAGTCATTAAAATATCACTATAATCTCCTTCTAACTTAGGAATAAAAAATCTATTCATCAACTCACTCCTTTCATTAACTACCTTCATTTAATTTTTTAGTTGCTCTCTGGTCTGATAACCTTAAAATTCTGACTAAAACAAAATAGAATAAATATTGACTAACATTGCGTATTCTAATCTCATCTGAAATATCTTCTTTAAACTTTTGAACTAAATATAATTCATTATTATTAGAATTTATAAAGTTTGTTAAATCTTCTTCTATAAAATAATCTTTATTTATTATAGTTAAGTATTCTATTGCATTTTTAGATATTTTAAATTCCCCTGTTTCAGATACAGTTAAAGAGTGATGCGAAACTATAGATTTGGCTATAATATCAATAGTAAATTCATCTTTTTGTAAGTAATCTAATATAAATGCTTCTAGTAAATTAAAAACTATCCAGAAACTCTCTCCCGCATGACTAGGGGGTTTCTTAATTCTTTCAGCATGAGCTATAAGCTCATCTCCTTCTACCTTATGAGCTAACTGCCAATCTTCTTGTAACTTACCCAAATCATGTGCCCAAATAGTAAATTCAACTATATCTCTAAAATCATAATCTGTTAACTCAAACTTATCCTTAATCAGAGCAATTGCATAACTCATCTCTTCTTCTAATTTTGGAATTTCTTCCTTCATCCGTTGAATATGTTCTAAATAACTCTCTTCTTTATACTCATTATCATAAGGCTCTTGATTTGATTTAGGTAATGGGTCAAAGCTTTTACCTGTACCATCAAAAACCAAACCAGTCTCTGAATTATAACCAAAATAATCTGGATTAAGAATATAAAGAGTATTAGGATAAATATCCTTAGCAGTTATCTCTCGATAAGTATATTTAATATCACTATCATCATCTCTTTCAATTACTTCTTTAACTAACCAATCATCAGTTTCTTCAACTAATTCCTTTACCTTTTTCCTTAAAGTCCAAGGAGAAATACCTAAACTATGATAGTTATAAGGAGAAAGTTTGTCTGGTATCCATTTTTGAATCACTATATTGCAGCCAATTACATTTCTAATTAAATCTTTAAAGTTATCCTTAGCAGGATTCTTCCAACTATCAATAATAAAATCATTCATAGTATTATCTACTTTTTCATTGTCCTTAGCATCAATATCTGTTTCTTGAGTATATACTCTATCAATTACCTTCTGTGATATTTCTGAAGTCAATACTTGCCTATCAATCTCTCTTAAAGCTTCAAATGTTCTTAAAGTCACTTCTTCATTATAAGGCAAATACTTTTTATCGCCTTCATTCAATACATCATAAACATAAACTTTTCCTTTTTCATTTTGATACCTAGCACAACGACCTATTCTCTGTAAGAAGGAATCAATAGATGAAATCTCTGTATGCATAATATGGGAAGTAATATCTATTCCTACTTCTATAACCTGTGTTGATACTAAAATTACATTACTATCTTTATTACGCTTAGAAAAATATTCTTTTATTTTCTCTTCTTTTTCTTTTCGATCTTCATCTAAGAATCTAGAATGAATAAGTAAAACTTTTATTTCATCTTCCTTAACCAACTCTTTTATATGTTGATATATCTGTTGAGCATTTTCTACTCGATTACACATTACTATACTTTTCTTAGACTTATCTTCTTTATTGCTAGACTTAATCTGAGTATGTAATTGAACAACCTCTTCTGCATTAATAGATTTCTCTTTAGTATAAATAACCCTCTCTTTACCTTGTTGAGTTACTATATCTGCTAAATGCTCTTGACTATCTGCTCTAATTACTTTAGCATTTAATTTTTTAGCAACATGATTTATTTTTTCCTCTGAAATAGTAGCTGTCATAATACAAAATGGAACCTTATCTTTTAACTTCTCTAACATAAGCACAGTAGTCGTATAAGATTCTTCTAAATCAAATAAATGAAACTCATCAAAAATTAAATAAGATGATAATACTGCCCCAACATTAATATTACCTAGTCTATTTGATAAAGATATTGGCATACTTAAAGCAGATGATAAGCTCTGATCAAAAGTAGTGAATATTATATCACCATTAAAATATCTATCTTCTTTCTTCTCACCAGTCTGAATAGTTACATTATAATTTTGCTTGAATTTTCCCTTATCAATCTCCTTTTCAATATCTTCATATAAACTATTAACCAAAGTCCTACGTGGAGTAGAATATATCAACTTTTTAGGAAAGTTCATATCTTCTTCATTAGCAATAATAAAAGGCATAATACTAGCTAATGTCTTTCCAGCTCCAGTTGGGGCTTGTAAAATAATGTTTTCTCCATTTAATATAGCTTCAGCCACTTCTTTTTGATATTTAAATGGTTTAAAACCATCAATTTCATCACCACTTTTAGTCTTTTTATAATAATTATCAATCACCATACTTAAACCTCCTACTCCCCCTAGTTATACCTCCCCCACATCTCTTGCACCTCACCAGCAATCTCCTCACGTAAACTCTTAGGCGCAATAACCTCCGCTTCCGCACCAAATCCCAGCACCCATTGCTTCACTTCATTTATGCTACAAGTTACAACTGACATCAATATACTTCCATCATCTAACTCTTCTAACTCTTGAGTGGGATGATATGTATGCTCTCTAACATTTCTTACTGCTTGTCCACTAAACTTAATCTTAATTTCTATTTCTTCCTTACCACGTTCTACTCCCCAGGCATTACCTAGATAATCTTCAATTGAAAAATCATCTGGATATATAAAGTTTTTATTAGTAAGTTTAATCTCTAATATTCTATCTACCCGAAACATTCTTATCTGATTACGCAAATGACAATGAGCATATAAATATAAAGCTCCATTCTTAAAGTCAAGTATATAAGGAGAAACTTCCCTTTTAGATATTCCTTCCCGAGAAGCTGGATCATATTTTATCCATACATTAACTTCTTCTTTAATAGCATCACTTAAAGTATTAAAGACTTCTCCATATTGACTATAATCAACTAATGAATCCAAGCTAAAATGAATTCTTTCTCCTAATGAAGCAAGAAAATTCTTAGTTCTATTAGGTAAGACTGCCATTACCTTGGCAATGGCCATATTTATCTCTTTTGAATAAGGCAATTCACTATTATTTAAAATACTATTTCCACTCACTACTAAAGCTAAAGCTTCTGAAATACTTAATTCTGGTGGCCGCATATAATAATCTTCTCTTATTTTATACCCATTTGCTCTTTTATCATATATAATCGGTACTTCTGCTTCTTCTAATGTATCTTTATAACGATAGAAAGTACTTTTTGAAATATCTAAAATTTCCATTAATCTCTGTCTGTCATATTTTGCATACTTACCTTCAAGTAAACTAATCATCTTAATTAACTTCCAAGCCTTCGTTGGAACACTCATCTAGCTCTTCCTCCCTATTTAAAACCTTCCTCATATTTATCATTCTTGATCTTAACTCATTATCCTTCTAAATCATACATTTATGTTATATTTAACCATAATCATTCCTGTCTTCAGCTACTATTATATCTAAAATTCGCATTTTATCTATTACATCTAAGTTATTGGCTTGGTTCTTATCTGAATTATTACTCATTTCACAAAAAGGACACTTCTCTATTGCCTTTTCAGTTTTAGGAGTCCAGTATTTCAAATCACACTTGCAACAATAGCATTCTTGCATGATTAATTACACTCCTTATAATAAGGACAGCTTTGATAACAATCTTTTGCTATACCTGGGTCAATCTTTTCATAGACTATCCTCATCTTCTCATCTCGTTCTTCAATAAACCATTGTCTCAATTCATCATCAATGATTTGAAAATCTTTCTTTAAAATCAATCTACCATTTTTAAACTCAGGATAAACTATACATCCTAATGACACTGGAAATGAATAAATAGACTCCATTACCAAAGCATAACCTGTAATAGTTAGGTTATGAAAATCTCTAGGCTTGCCAAACTTTAAGTCTAAAATCATAGGTTCAGAGAAATTAAAAGCATCTGCACTAAGATAAGAGCTTAATCCTAAAAAAGAACCATCTAACTTCTGTTCAACAGTAATTGGAATCGTTAAATTTACTAACGAATCAACTCCAATATATGGCTGTTTAGACAATAATTCCTGCATTCTAAAAATTAAACGATTATATTCAAATTCCCACATTAATTTTACCTTCTCTTTTAAATTATTATAAAAACTATCACTTAACTCATCTTTTCGTTTTTCTAAATATTTAAATTTAGGCTCTTTTAATTTAGAAATTATTTTAGCTTGTCCTTGAACCCCATGTACATAAATTAATTTCTTAGCTGCAACTAATAATTCAGCTAAAGTATTATGTAATATACTTCCTTCAATCATCGCCTCATTCCATTTTGTGCCTACCCACTCCACTTTTTTCAAATAAAGATCTCGACTAGTAGGACAATACTTTCCAGCTATTTCATAAAGAGCTAACTTTTGATCATAAATCGGCTCTAAAGGTGGTTGATTCCAATTCCATCCTCTCAAATCTTCAGAGATTCCGATTTCTCGTGACTTTGGTAATAATCCCCGAATTAATCTCTGTCTCTCTTCATCTGTTAAAAAATACATTACACATCACCACAAAAGTTTTGATATTCACAGTCTTTGCATTTACCTCGTTCTTTCACTGGTTCTGGCATCCTCTCTAATTCAACTATCATCTTAATTTCATTAATTATTTCTTTAGTCTTTCTTCTTAAATTAGCAGTTATCTTAATTTCAAATGTGTCCTTCCTTGGAATCAAATGAATTATTCCTCGTCTAAGCGAAGTTTTATACTCTTCTTCAACTAATAGAACATAAGCTGCTAATTGATATTTATGATGTAAACCTGGATCTCTACTTGAATATTTCAACTCAATAGGTATATACTCGTTATCTTTCACTACTAACATATCTAATTTTCCAATTATCCCTAATCGTTTCGAATTTAAATCTACAGAATATCTTTTCTCTCCATCTTCTAAACCATATCGCTGTAATGTCCTTCTCTTTTCTAATCTTTCTACTCTATCATGTTTTTCTTTTCCAAACTTCATCTTATAAGTTTTCATCACATTTAGCGGCATGCAATATGTAAAATAAATGATTCGTTTACAATAAACATACTGCTTAATATCTGTTACCTTAATCATCATAATCTACCAGCACCATATCTGGCTATCTCTTGATGCAACTTCATATCTTTGCTACAGATAGGATATAACTGAATATTTCCTTCATTGTCACCTAAAATTCTACTAATTTTCATCATTAACTCTTCTCTAAGATTATGATTTATCTTACCAAAGAAAGCACTCCACTGCACTCTCTGTAATCCATAATCTTTACAAGTTTCAGCAACTCTATTTCTAATCCGATCCTCAGTAATATCATAAATTAATAAGGTATACATCCTACCACCCACTTATAAACGGAGTATAAATTTTATCTTTTCTAACATGAGACGCTACTTTTCTAGCTTGTTGTTGTAAGATTACTTCTAATCTATACTTCTTACTCTTATAACGCTCTTTACTTTTTAACCGTTTTAAAATCTTATTAGCAAACTTCTTCCTGTCCTCATCTGCTATCCTTCCATCTTGAATCTTAAACTTCATCCCCTGATTAAGTAATCCAATTACCGTTCTATCTACTATAGTTTGTCTAAATTCTTCAATTAAATCTAAAGCTAACGAGGGCTTGCCTGGGCGATCAGCATGTAAAAATCCTGCATACAAATCTAAACCTGCTCTTAATATAGCAGCTGAAACTCTAGAATATAAAATTCCATATCCATAATTCAATAACGAATTAATTAAATCAGTAGCTCCTTGTGTTTTACGCCCAGGAAATTCTATCTCTTCTGGTAAAACTTCTTTTACTGCTTGCCAATACTCTTTAGCTGACCTTCCTTCAATTGAAAGTATAAATTGTCGTACATCATCTACATTCTTTCCTTTTATATCCCTTAAACCTTCTTTGATGTTTTCTATCTTATCAATTTGCTCATAGATTAATTTATATTGAGCTTTATCTTTTCGTTTACGATATTTAGCTAAATATTTTAATAAAATAACTTGATTATCTATCTTTCCGTTAGCAAAAGTGATAGCTAAATCTACTCCTCGTTTATCTTCATATGCTAATATCTGCTCTCGACGAGTCTTAATTGTACCTCCCATTGCTGATGAAGAAACTTTTGCTAAATGTTCTCCAGTATATGTCACAAAATCAATCTGCACCCCTGCTTTAGCACATTCTTGAATTACATCTGAAGATAATGATACTCCAGAAGTAGTAACCAAAATTTCTTTTAATTTAAATAGTGGTATCTCTTCTATGATCTTTTTATCTTTTTTGAGAACTACTCGTTGACTCTTCTTACCAATAAAGATTCCATAATCAGAGACTACAAGTGATTCTGATCCCATAAACTCACCTCCAAAATTTTTATTTACATGAAGTATAACATACCATATTCCCATATGTCTGGGAACGTAAAAGAAAAAATATTTTTTTCATGAAAAAAGCTAATCTCTTCAATAATTGAAAAGACTAGCTAATGGAGTAATTTTTGTAATTAAGTGTTCGTGTCAGTGAGAATGTGAGTAAAAATAAATCTTGTAATCTCCTACTTAACGGAGTAGTCTTTGTAATATACATCACCTCTGTGTAGATACAGGGAAGGAATATCCGGAAATGGCCTACTTAACGGAGTAGTCTTTGTAATATACATCACCTACGCCGGTGTCTAGCTGTAATACTGTTCTTTCAGTCTCCTACTTAACGGAGTAATCTCTGTAATGGGGGCTGATCAAATGAAAGTATACGGTGTTATTGACTTTCAGTCTCCTACTTAACGGAGTAATCTCTGTAATTTATTTGTTTTGGAGGCATGTGGCAGCTATTTAAGGACTTTCAGTCTCCTACTTAACGGAGTAATCTCTGTAATAAAAGAGAAACTAAACTCAAGAAGTGGCAGATCATAGCCTTTCAGTCTCCTACTTAACGGAGTAATCTCTGTAATTTTTTTGATTAAAACTATTCGGGAATCGCATATATGCCTTTCAGTCTCCTACTTAACGGAGTAATCTCTGTAATTTTCTAAAAATAAAATGGAAGATTTAGGTCTTAAATCTTTCAGTCTCCTACTTAACGGAGTAATCTCTGTAATTAACAGGTATGGCTTACATTGTTTTAGATATTCTTCACTTTCAGTCTCCTACTTAACGGAGTAATCTCTGTAATTAGCAACTGATAAAGATGCTTTTGGAGAATCTCCTTACTTTCAGTCTCCTACTTAACGGAGTAATCTCTGTAATTATTCCACTTATCCCTAATAATTATCAATTCTTTTCTCTTTCAGTCTCCTACTTAACGGAGTAATCTCTGTAATAAATAGGAGATTTAATGTATTCATTTCGGAAGTTGAACTTTCAGTCTCCTACTTAACGGAGTAATCTCTGTAATAAAAATAAAAAGGTTTGAAGGGGGATCTAATAAAGTTACTTTCAGTCTCCTACTTAACGGAGTAATCTCTGTAATTATTTAAAATGGGAAGATGTAGAAAGAGATAATAAGGCTTTCAGTCTCCTACTTAACGGAGTAATCTCTGTAATGTACCTTTGAAATTTTATATTTATTTAGTTATTGCCTTTCAGTCTCCTACTTAACGGAGTAATCTCTGTAATCTATACTTGAGACAGCAGATACTAAAAGTGTTCCTGTCTTTCAGTCTCCTACTTAACGGAGTAATCTCTGTAATGGCTTAAATTTTCAGAAAATTATGATATTTATATAAGGCTTTCAGTCTCCTACTTAACGGAGTAATCTCTGTAATTAAAAAAGTACATATCCCTTATGTTGGTTATGATGGACTTTCAGTCTCCTACTTAACGGAGTAATCTCTATAATTCATAAGTTATATTGTAGTTCCCAAAAATATAAGAACTTTCAGTCTCCTACTTAACGGAGTAATCTCTATAATTATTACCAGAAGCAATAGAGGTAAGCAAAGTTAAAACTTTCAGTCTCCTACTTAACGGAGTAATCTCTATAATGAAGTAGAAAAAGCCCCTGAGAAAAGCGATGATGAAAACTTTCAGTCTCCTACTTAACGGAGTAATCTCTATAATTAAATAAACTTAATAATTCTAGCAACTATAGTCTTCACTTTCAGTCTCCTACTTAACGGAGTAATCTCTATAATGCAACTCTGGAATATAAACCAGCTAAATGACCACTTAACTTTCAGTCTCCTACTTAACGGAGTAATCTCTATAATGTCGGCAAGTTTGAGATTATAGATGATAGTCATAAATCTTTCAGTCTCCTACTTAACGGAGTAATCTCTATAATCGCGAAAATTTAAAAATACAAATCCTATGATATCAACGTTTATAGCACTTCGCCTTCTTGAAATCACCTCCAATTTTTCGAAAACTAAATCTTGCACAAAAACCCTTGGGGTTTGCGAAACCCACCTCACTCCTTATCATTTTAAGGATTATAGCTATTTTAACAAGCAAACTTTTAAATCAAAATCCATTATAATATCATTACTTTTATAGGGGTTTCGAAAATAGAACTTAACCATTAATTAATAATTTCTATATTAAACCTAATTATCCTGCATATTACATAATGCTTGACTAATTATTTTCTAAATATTCACTAATCTGCTTACGAAACTCTTTAAAGTCAGAAAGCTTATTTTGAAGTAGATTATATAGCTCATCACCAGTAACCTCATTATACATATAGACTAACCGATTTCTATAATCTCCCATCCCTTTTATCTGCTCAGCAAAATCTTCAGTAAGTATTTTATGATCTCCTAGCATATTTAGGATTTCAGTATTATCCTCTGGCTTACCTAAATCATTACTTACACAAATATGATAACCGATATCTAATAATGATTCTAAAGCTATTCTAATATGATGTTCAGTAATAGCAAAAGCATCACCATCTGCTAGAAAATCTTCATTAGATAATTGAGCCAATTTCGATAATCGCTCTTCTGCTTTCTTAATATATTCTATTCTACTTTGAATTATATCTTCATCTGTCAAATACATCCCCTCCTTTAAGTTAAGATTTCTCAAATTCATTATAATTATTCTTTAAGGTATTAATAACAGAATTAATCATATATATCAGAAAACTCTACACTCACTCTATCAAATAATTCTCTAGCCTCTTGGTTATGAAGTTTACCTTCCTTTTCTGCTACCTTCTTAGCCGGTAGCTCTATAATGAATTCACTACCTTCTCCTGGTTCACTTTCTAATGTTATTATCCCACCATGCATTTCTACAAGTAACTTAACAATTGATAAACCTATCCCACTGCCTTCACTATTTCTAGTAAAAGATTTATCAGCTTGACCAAATCGTTCAAATATTATCTCTTGCTTATCTTTTTCAATTCCTACTCCTGTGTCTTTAACAGAAATGCAGACCATTTTTTCTCTATCATATATACTAACTACTATCTTATCTCGTTCATCTGTAAATTTAACCGCATTAGAAAGTAAATTCAACATAATTCTTTCAATATTAAACGGATCACAAGCTATTATCTTTTTACTTAATTCTGAATTAAATTCAAATATTCTATCTTTATCGCTTATATATTCTTCAACCGACTCAGTAATATCTCGAATAACTTTTATTATATCATAATTTTTTAAATTAAGATTAAAATTATTAGCATTAATTTTATTAATATCGACTAAATTATTAACCAACCTTAAAAGTCTATAACCATTCTGTTTAATAATACTTGTATACTTACTGGCTTTTTTATTATCTTCTGGATCCAAATGTTTATTTTGATACATATTCAACATCTTTAGTGAAGAAAAGATTAAATTTAATGGAGTCTTTAATTCATGGGATAAATTAGCAAAAAATTCTGTTTTTAATTGACTATACTCCAACTTTTCTTTTAATAATTTTCTCTCAGTAATATCTAAACCAGAACTTAATATTTCTTGTATGTTTCCCTCTTCATCCTTTATTATAGCATTATGCCACGCAACCATTTTAGTTTCTCCACTTTTAGTTAAGATGTTATTTTCATGATGTTTAACAAATTTAATGCTTTCATCATCTGTATCTGTGCTTTTTAAAATACTTTTAAATATATCCTTTATATCTTCTTCCATGAAATTATCAAACCAATTCTTACCTATTATCTCCTCTTGCGAATACCCTAGAATCTCACAGCCTTTTCGATTAATTAACTTTACCTCTCCATTTTTATTCATAACCAAAAAGATTAAATCAGAAATAGGTGCATTGTATAATTAAATGCACGGGCTAATAAAAAAATGACACATACTTGTTCCTCTGATAAAATGTTAAGTAACCACACTTAAACATTAAGGAGGCACAAATATGCGTCAAAGTAATTATATCATAGAAAGAGAAAAAGGGAAACATTTAAAACTAGGAGCTCGTAAGATTATTGCTCATTTATATAATAAGCAAAATAAAAATTATAGTGAAATAGCCCGAGAAATGAACTGTCATAGGACAACAATAAGCCGAGAAATAAAAAAGGGTTTAACTACTTTTAAAAACGCAGATTGGTCTGATAGAGAAGTTTATGTGCCAGAAATAGCCCAAGGGGTATATGATGAAAA
>NZ_FUWM01000018.1 GCF_900167185.1 Selenihalanaerobacter shriftii | reverse complement strand
CTAGTTGATACAAAAGTATATTTTACACATCCATATTCATCATGGGAAAGAGGTACCAATGAACGTCATAATGGTCTCATAAGACGTTTTATACCTAAAGGTAGAAGTATAAGTGAATTCTCCATTGAAGCCATTGGTAGAATTCAAAATTGGTGTAACACTTTGCCAAGAAAAATATTAGGATACCTAACCCCTGATGAATCTTTTGAGGATCAACTAAGAGAAATTCTATATGACTAAAATACCAAATTATTACAGTTTGAGATTAGTTCAATTTAATATTGCAATTTAGGGAAGAAATTGAATATGAAAAAATACAAAACGAATTTTTTGCTAATCTATCTCATGAATTCAAAACTCCACTTAATTTAATTTTTTCTGGATTACAGTTGTTAGATAACAAAATTAAAAATAATAACGACATAGATGAATATAAAACATACACAAATACTATAAAGCAAAATAGCTACCGACTTCTAAAATTAGTTAATAATCTTATTGATATTAATAAAATAAATTTTAAAGCTTTTAATTTGAATCTACAGAATTATGATATAGTAAATTTAATTAGAGACATAACAGATTCAATTAAAAGCTATGCGGAAGATAATAATAGAGAACTACAATTTAATTCAGATATTGAAGAAAGAATAATTGCTTGTGATCCGTTTAATATTGAAAGGATTATGTTAAATTTACTTTCTAATGCTATTAAATTTACCAATAAAGATGATGAAATAATAGTTCATATATATGAAAAAAAAGAAAAGATTATTATTTCTGTAGAAGACACAGGAATTGGTATCCCAGAAGAAAAACAAGAAATAATATTTAAGCGATTTGGGCAAGTAGATACATCTTTTACTAGAAATAGTGAAGGTAGTGGTATTGGTTTATCACTTGTTAAAAAGCTTGTTGAAATGCATGAGGGTGAAATTGGTTTTAAAAGTAAGTACGGCAAAGGAAGTGAATTTATTATAAAACTTCCTATAAAGATATTAGAGAAAGATATCAAATTTAAAAATAGAGAGGTAGAATATGACTTTATAAATAAAGTTAATGTAGAATTTCCAGATATATATTCTTAATGTGATAAGTAATGTTGTGAAACAACCTTACTCTCTTTTATTAAGTTAACAGAACTCTACTTCTTACGACAATTATCCTAATACATAGGGAAAATTAAAAGCTTCTCCTAGTGCATTTATGCTGTGAGATAGAGCTGCACCAATTGGAAATATTATTAAGCCTACTAATATATTTATTAACATGAATTCTCCTCTCTAATACATTACTCTTCTCTTTATTGTGTTGTTTAATAAACCTATCTATTCATTATTTTTATAAGGTTAAAATTAATTAAAAAAGCAGTTAAGATGATTGGGAAAACAAATATACTCCTCAAGAAGGATGGCGCATGGATAAAGAGAAATGTTATCATGAGATTTTTGTTAAATTAGGTGGAAAAAGATGTGGAATGTGTATAAAGGCCTGTTCATTTTCTAATTAATAATGAGGAATAGATTATATAGTGTAAGGATTGTGAGATTAATAAATGTCCTCCAGGATGTGAACATAGAAAAGCTATGCTTTAAATTAATATATTAGTAAATTTGAGTCATGATAATATTGAAATATGAAATAGGGGGGTTAAAATGTTTAAAAGAATTGATCATGTTGAAATCATACCGTCAGATATCGAAGTATCAATTACATTTTATACTGAAATATTGGGATTTAAGATTAAACAAAGAGAAGAAGTTGATGCATCTCCAATAAAGGAAGTCGTTTATTTAGAATTAGATGATTCAATGCTTGAGTTATTATCTGTAGAAGAACCAAAATCTAGTTCAAAAACAGAATGGCAAGTAGGTTATAGGATGTTAGCCTTAGAAGTAAAAGATATGGAAGACACAATAAAGTATCTAGAAGATAAAGGAATAGAGATTAGTTGGGGCCCAGTAGATTTAGGTTCTTCTAAAAGAGCTGAAATAAGAGATCCAGATGGATTACCAATTGAATTACGACAATGGTAAGGTATCCTTCTTTGATCCATGAAACTATAAGTATACTCTGAAATAGAGTATGCTTTTTTTATTTATTATATTCTAAAATGGATGAGTTGTAGGAGACTTAGGGTTTCAGAAAAGATAGCTAAGAGAATGATTTTATTACTATTAGTGGATAAGCAGATTAATTAAACTACATAATATTTAGAAAGAAGAGAAAATTACTTAAAATATTTTATAAAATTAGAAGAAAGGATGATAGAGGTATGAAAGATGAAATAGATTATATTACCATTGATGGCCGTGGAGAGCATGAATCCTTTAGAGATTGTATTACTCAAACAATTCAAAATTTGAAACCAAATGAGGGGATACATGTTATCAAGGATTTTGAACCTTTTCCTATGTACAAAATGATGGAAGAAAAAGGTTTTGATAAATATGTAGAAAAAGTAAGTGATGAAGAATTCCATGTTTATTTTTTTCCTAAGAATGATCTTAAAAGGATTAAAATGGGGGGATATCTAGACCTTGATGATAAGAGAATTGAGAAAATTATGACCATCACTTTGGATTATCTTGAGGGTAAGACTAATTTAAAAGGAGCAAAAAAGAAGATGCAGGAGTCATTTGATAAAGTAACTGCACAAGAATTTGCTCTCTTTGAACAATATTTGGAGAAGTATGGAATATCAGATGATGAGATAGAAGAAAGTCTTGATGAAATTCTAGAAATATTTGATGGGATTTTACTAAGTAATAAGCTGGATTTACCATTAGGTCATCCTATGCGAACATATTTAGAAGAAATAAAAGCTATCAGAAAGGTACTTAATCAAATGAGGACTATGCTAAAGAAGAATTTCATTAAGAATAAATGGATTAAACTTTATGATAAATTAGCTGAAATTAATATTCATTTTGCAAGAAAACAAAATCAATTGTTTCCAGCTTTAGAGAAAAAGGGATTTGATAAGCCTTCAAAGGTGATGTGGACACTAGATAATAATATTAAAGAGATAATTAAAAATGCTCAAGAGTATCTTGAGGCTGATCAAGATAATAAATTTTTAGAACTTCAAGAAGAAGTTATAGAAATGGTAGAGGATATGATGGTAAAAGAAGAAGAAATCCTCTTGCCAACTTCTATGGACCTTCTTACTGATAAAGATTTTATTGAGATGAGAAAAGGGGACGACGAAATTGGTTACTGTCTGATCTCGTCACCACCTTCATATGAAAATAAGGATAAAGATAATATAAAAGCATCTCCAAACAATGAATTTTTGGAGGATTTAACTAATCTTTTGCAAAAGCATGATATGCTTAACCCATTCTCAAATAATGAAGTGTTAGATGTAAGCCAAGGGAATTTAACTCTTGAACAGATTAATCTTATTTTTAAACATCTACAAGTAGACTTATCATTTATTGATGAGAATGAAATTGTAAAATTTTATAGTGATACGAAACATAGAGTCTTCCCAAGAAGTCCAGGGGTAATTGGAAGACAGGTTCAAAATTGCCACCCTAAGGAAAGTGTAGATATGGTTGAAGAAATCATTAAAGCTTTTAGAACAGGAGAGCAAGATGAGGCAGAATTTTGGTTAGAGATGGATGGGAAATTTATTTATATTATTTACACTGTAGTAAGGGATGAAGCTGGGAATTTTAGAGGTGTACTGGAAATGATGCAGGATGTAACTCATATTAGAAGTTTAGAAGGTAATCAGAGACTATTGTCCTGGGACAAGCCAAAGATGATGTAAATGAGGATAATAATAATTGAGAGATACAAAAATAGATATGAAATTGGAGGTTAGATTGACGCAGTAAATTTAAAATGTTATAATTTTAAATAACATATAAAACTTTTTTTATATGAATGAAAGTTAACAATTAAGAAATATTTAAACACAAAAGGAGATATAAGATATGATAGATAAGAATAAAGTTTTTTCATCCTGTGTAATGTGTCAAGGTGGAAAATGTGGTATAGAGGTTACTATAGAAGATGAGAAAGCAACTAAAATTAATGGTAATAAATTACATCCTTTTAATGAAGGTAGATTATGTCCAAAAGGATTAGCTGGATTAGAACAATTATATGATCCTGATCGACTTTTAATTCCTAAACAGAAAGTTGCTAAAGATAAATGGCAGAAAATAACTTGGGATGATGCTTTACAATTAATAACGAAGAATATGCAAGAGATTAAAAGAAAATATGGAGCTGAATCATTTCTGTTTATGTGGGGGCCTACGCCACCTTATAAAGAGTTATTTCAAGGTCTAGCTAAGTCTTATGGGACTCCTAATCAATTTGCCCATACTAGTATTTGTGATGCTAATCGACGTTTAGCTAAAAAATTAACTTATAATGATTATCGTCCTTTACCAGACTTTAAAAATTCAGATTATATTCTTTTATTTGGTGCTAATCCTTTGGAAGCTCATAAATGGTTCTATTTTTATAAAGATGTTAAAGGTGCTTTAAAAAGAGGTGCTAAGCTAGTGGTAATTGATCCGCGGCAGACCAAAAGTGCTAAAAATGCTGATCTATGGTTATCAATCAAACCAGGAACTGATGGAGCACTAGCATTAAGTCTAGCCCATATAATTATTAAAGAAGAGTTATATAATAAAGAGTTTATAAATAAGTATAGCAGAGGTTTTGCAAGCTTTAAAGCTGAAGTAATGCAGGAGAAATATAATCCGGAAAATGTGTCGCAGATTACTGGTATCAATACAAAGATAATTTATACTATTGCTCGTCAATTTGCTAAAAGCAAGCAGCAGTTAGCTGATTCATGGACAGGGTTAGATAATCAAAAACAAGGAATAAATGCTCATCGGGCAGTTGCTTGTTTAAATGCTTTAGTAGGTAGTGTAGATGCACTAGGAGGGATGGTTTTTAGAGAAGAAGGTAGACTAAAGTCTCCTGAATTTACAAATAATATTAAAGCTAAACCATTACATGAAGAAGTAGGGTTTAGTAATTTAACGGCTGGTTATGGTTGTAGAGGTTTAATTCCGGAAGCGATTTTAACTCCTGATCATGTTCCTACTGGGCCGTTGTTAGAAAAAGAGATTACTTCTTTGTATAAAGGACAGGGAATAAAAGGAGCCTTTATTTACTTTACTAATCCGATATTAGCTGATGCTAATAGTGAAAGATGGAGAAAAGCTTTAGGTAATTTAGATTTTGCGGTGGGTTACGATATTTATCAGACTGATACTTTAGAAGCATTTCCAGTAGGGAGTATTATCTTACCGGATACTACTTATTTAGAAAGGAGTGAAGTAGTCAAACAGTATTCTAATGGTGCACTTTTGACTATGTACCAAAAGGTTGTTGAGCCAAAAGGTGAAGCTAAATCAGGATACTGGACTTTTGTTAAATTAGGTAAATTATTAGGATTTGATTCGTTCCAAAATTTTGATGAAGGTGATATAGAATCGTACTTAAAGATGAGGTTAGATATAGAGCAGGTCGATGGTAGTCAAGTTCAGCTAGAAGAGCTTAAAAGAAAAGGGATTTGGTTAGCTAATAACTTTGATGAACCTAAATATTATCGTTATGACCAGCTTTTAAATGGTAAATTTAATTTTGCTTTAGATCTAGATATGGAATCTGATTTAGTTAAAGAATTTTTACGGGTCGGTGGTAATCAAACTCCTATTTATAAGTTGCAAGAAAGTAATAATAAATTAAAGTTAATCACTACTGGTAAATTACGATGTCATACACATAGTACTACTCAAAACTTACCAGCTTTGATGGCTCGAAAAGGCAAGAACTCTTTGTTGATCAATCCAGAAGATGCAAAAAAACGAGAGATTCGAGATGGAGAAAAGGTAATAGTTAATTCTGAAATTGATACAGTAAGATTAACTGCTAAAGTAACTAATGAAATTAGAGAAGGGGTAGTACAATCTTCTCATGGTTTTGGTCATACTTCTGAAAAGTTAAGAATAGCTAAAGGTCAAGGTGCAAATATTAATCGTTTGGTTGACAATTTAAAACTTGATCCAATTAGTGGGGTATCATATTTGAATGAAATGGAAGTAGTAATTAAGCCAATTTAAATTAAAACTTAGCTTTAAATCTACTTGATTAAGAATAATTTATATGTTATATTTATAATAGTTATATAAAAGTTTATTTATATGAAGGAATGAAGTTTAAAATGAAAGAAGAATTATATTCAGGCTGAACCTAGTCAGAAATGTAGAGAAGATAGGTAAGAATAATATTTTAAATAACATATCAAAGTTGTTTTATATATAGTTTATTTTACATTTATGTATAAATGTAATTTTCTATAAGGAGGAATTACTAAAATGAGTAAAATTGAAGTTAAAGTATATGAACCACCGATGTGTTGTTCCACAGGAGTATGCGGTCCTGATGTGGATGATGAATTAATTCAGTTTAATGATGCTTTAAAACAGTTAGAACAAGAGGGAGTTGAAGTAGAAAGAAATTCAATGAATCACAATCCCTTTGCCTTTCAACAGAATCAAACAATCTTGGATTCAGTAAATAATAAAGGAACTGATGATTTGCCGATTACTACCGTCAATGATAAAGTTATTGAAATGGGAGAATATCCAGCTTTAGAAAAATTAAAAGCAGAAATTAATCAATTAAAGGAGGAAGAATAATGAATTTAGAGGATACAAAGTATATCTTCTTTTCCGGTAAAGGAGGAGTAGGTAAGACATCTATGGCTTCGACTACTGCTGTCTATTATGCTGACCAGGGATTAGATACTATTTTAGTGACAACTGATCCGGCGGCTAATTTATCAGATGTTTTTGAGCAGGAGATCGGCCATCAAGTAACAGAGATTGAAGGAATTGATAATTTATCAGCGATGGAGATCGATTCTAAAGAGGCAACAGAAGAATATAAGGAAAAGACCTTAGCTCCGATGCGCGATATATTTAACGAAGAGATGTTAGAAGTAGTTGAAGAACAGTTGAATTCGCCTTGTACTGAAGAGATGGCCTCTTTTGATAGGTTTATTGATTTTATGGATGATGATCAATATGATGTGGTTATCTTTGATACAGCACCGACTGGACATACAATTAGACTATTGGAATTACCGGTTGACTGGAGTAAGCATATTGAAGAAAGCGCTGAAGGTAGCGGTCAAACCTGTATGGGACCGGTGCAGACTATTCAAGATTCTAAGGAAAAGTATGACCGTGCTATTGCACTATTAAAAAATGAGGAAAGGACTGAATTCATCTTTGTAATGCAGCCGGAAGGCAGTTCTATTCGCGAAACTTTGCGTTCTAGTAAGGAATTATCAGAAATTGGAATCGCTACTAGTTCAATAATCGTTAATGGAATCTTACCTGAAGAAGAGTGTAAGAATCCTTTCTTTAAGAAGCGGGGCGAGATGCAGCAGGAATATTTAGCAGAGATAGATGAAAAGTTTGATTTGCCAGCTAAAAAGATGGAATTATTAGATCAGGAAATCAAGGGGATAGAGATCTTAAAAAAAGTCGCTAATATGCTTTATAAGGAGGCAGCTTAAATGAAGGAAGCAGCTAAAGTACTATTACCACAAGAAAAGGAACCACGTTTGATCTTCTTTGCTGGGAAAGGAGGTGTGGGTAAGACTTCTTTATCTTCAGTAACTGCTGTTTATTTAGCACGAGAAGATTATAAAACTTTGCTCTTAACGACTGATCCTGCTTCACATTTAGAGGATGTTTTTGAGCAGGAAGTAAAAGGTGAAGTTACTAAAGTAGATGGTGTTGATAATTTAGATATAGTTAAGATCGATCCAAAAGAAGTAGCTGAAGAATATAAAGAGAATGTCCTAGCTGATGCACAAGAGAAGAATTATTCAGAAGAGATGTTAATGGGACTTAAAGAAGAGCTTGATTCTCCCTGCACAGAGGAGATGGCTTCTTTTAACAAATTTATTGATTATACAGAAGCTGATGAGTATGAAGTAATTGTCTTTGATACTGCACCGACCGGTCATACCTTACGCTTATTAGAGTTACCGATGAATTGGGAGCAGCAGTTAGAGTTTAAGACGTCGATTAATACAAATACTCAAGCTGATTTAGAATCACAGAAAAGATTTAAACGAGTTATTGATAAATTACAGGATAAAGAACAGACTACTTTTGCTTTTGTGGTTTATCCAGAAACTACTCCGATTTTAGAAGCACATCGGGCAGTAGAAGAGTTAGAGACGGTTGATGTAGAGACCCAATTAGTTATTGCTAATCAGATTTTGCCAAAAGAGTACTGTACTACGCCTTACTTTAAGAAAAGAAGTAAGATGCAGGATGAACAGCTAGAAGTTATGGAAGAAAAATTTTCTGCTCCAATTATTAAGATGCCGCTTTTAGCTGAGGAGATTCAGGGATTAGAAACGTTGCTTGAAGCGGGAAAAGAGTTATATACTGCTAAGAAAACTAAATTATTAAATATTGAGGAGGAATGATGATGAGTCAAGAAGAAAAAGAAGTTAAAGAAGAAACAGAAGGCTTAGGATTTTTTGAGAGGTACTTAACGTTATGGGTTGCCCTCTGTATCGCTATAGGAATTGCAGTTGGGAGATTACTTCCTGCGGTACCGGATACTTTAAGCAAATTTGAGTATGCTCAGGTATCAATTCCAGTAGCAATCTTAATTTGGTTTATGATCTATCCGATGATGGTTCAGATTGATTTTGGTAGTATTTTAGAAGCAGGAAAGCGGCCAAAAGGATTAGGTTTAACTTTAACAGTTAACTGGCTGATTAAACCCTTTACGATGGCCTTCTTTGCTTGGTTATTTTTAAAGAATATCTTCGGAGCTTTTATTACACCAGAATTAGCAGATCAATATATAGCTGGAGCGATATTGTTAGGAACTGCGCCATGTACAGCGATGGTCTTTGTCTGGAGTTATTTAACAGATGGCGATGCTAACTATACTTTAGTTCAAGTAGCAGTTAATGACTTAGTTTTAGTCTTTGTTTATGCACCATTGGTTATGTTGTTATTAGGAGTGACTGATTTTTCAGTTCCTTATGATACGGTATTCTTATCTGTAGTACTCTATATTGTAATTCCTTTAGTAGCCGGTTATCTGTCCCGAAAGTATTTGATTAAAAATAAAGGAGTTGATTGGTTTGAAAATGTCTATCTTAAGAGTCTAGATAACTTTACAATTATCGGATTATTATTAACTTTAATTATTCTCTTTTCTTTCCAGGGAGATATTATTCTAAATAATCCGCTTGATATATTATTGATTGCTATTCCGCTTACAATTCAAACCTTCTTTATCTTTGTAATCGGTTATGGTGGAGCTAAGCTGTTGAACCTAGAACATTCAGTAGCAGCTCCTGCAAGTATGATTGGTGCCAGTAACTTCTTTGAACTGGCTGTAGCTACTGCTATTTCAATATTCGGTTTGCAATCGGGAGCGGCTTTAGCAACAGTAGTTGGTGTATTAGTTGAAGTACCGGTTATGTTAGCATTAATAAAGATAGCTAATCGAACTAAGCATTGGTTTCCGCAAAAATCGAAAGCATAAGCTTATTTATTAAGGACCTGCATTAATGTGGGTCCTTTTCTTATACAAAAAATGTAAAATTTGTTATCCTATCTTGACAACTATATTCCAATATAGCAATATAGAATTATAGTAATTGATATCTAATATATACTAAAATAAGAGAAGTAACTAGAGAGGAGTGCTCAAAATTAGTAATAAAAGCATTCATGAGTTTCGTGCTAATATAGCTAAAGCCTTAGCTCATCGAACTAGAATGGAAATTGTTGATCTATTAGCTGAAGAAAAAGAAAGATGTGTATGTGAATTAACAGAAATCTTGGAAGTTAGTCAATCGTCGGTATCAAAACATTTAAGTGTTTTAAAGCAGGCAGGTATTATTGCATCTAGGAGGGAAGGTTTGAATAATTATTATTATTTAGAAGCTCCTTGTATTGTTGAATTTTTCACCTGTCTTGACAATATACTAATAAAAGAACTAGATCAAAGAAAAAAAGAAATAAAAAAACTATAAAGAAAGGAGTGGACTGATATGAGTAAAGTATTTATTTCTTTAGATCAAAATGAATTGGTTCAATTAAAAAGCATTGCTCTCGATAAGGATCCTGAGGAAGCTTTAGAATTTGTTTTAAAACATATTATTTCTAAGGTTGAAAAACAAGAAAAAGGGAAATTGAAACACACTATTATAGATTAAAATATACTTGATTAGAAGTCAATTCTTTTAGAGGAGGGATTCAATGTCAAATAATAAAAAAGTTATCATTTTATTATTAATCGTTAGCTTAATAGGAGGGAGTTATGTAATTAAGAAAGTATTAAAGAATGACCAAAAAGTATCAGGATCTTTAAGAGATAGAATAAAAATAGCTGAAGAACAAAATCAGCCTATAATTATCTATTTTACATATTCGTCAGATTGTTGTGAAAGTACTAGAGAATATTTTGATAAATTCAATAATCTTATTCAACAATTAAAAGAAAAGTTTAATCAAGAAGTAGTATTTGTTAATGTTGATATTGCTGTTGAGGATCAGAGTGAAAAGGAGATAATTAAAGAGTTGTCTATGAGGTATGGAGTTAAAGATGCACCGAGTCTATTATTATTAGATAATAAAAAGAGTAAAGTAGGCTTATTAGAAGGATTATTTGAAAAAGAAGAAGCTATTAAATTAATTCAAAGAGTGGTACAATAATAATGGAAAATATTATACCAGAGAATGCTTCTTATTTACTAATTTTTTTTGGTGGCTTAGGTAGTGGTTTAAGTCCCTGCACTTTACCTACTGTAGCATTAGTAGTTGGTTATGTAGGGGGATTTAGCAAGAAGAATCAATTCTATTCTTTTGGTTTATCGTTAGCCTTTGTTTTAGGCTTATCGCTTACAATGGCAGTTATGGGAGTTGCTGCTGGTGTGGTTGGTAATCTGTTGGCTGACTATAAAATAATAGATTACTCTGTTGCACTTATAACTATTTTAATGGGAACTGTTTTATTAGATTTAGTTCCAATTGAATTACCAGGAATAAAGAATATAGAAAGTAATTATAAAGGTGTTTTAGGAGCATTTTTATTAGGTGTTCCTTTTGCAATAACTGCTTCTCCTTGTACTGCACCAGTTACTGCTACTTTACTTTCATATGCAGCTGTAAAGAGTAATCCATTATATGGAGCTATTCTTATGTTTGTTTATGCTATTGGAAGAAGTATACCATTATTATTAGCAGGTACTTTTACAGGTTTCTTAAAGAAGGTTCAAAGTTTTGAGTCATTGAATTTAGTAATTAAGAAGATTAGCGGTACTATTTTACTCATATTAGGTTTCTATCTATGGTGGAATGCAATTTGATTTAAATAAAAATTGACAAAATTGAAATAATATACTATAATTATATTAACATATTAAGATTTAATAATATATTTATGATTAAGATTGATATTAGCAGTTTATAATAAAAGGTTAGTTTAGTATTTTTTTAATTAATATATTAGGAATTAATTATATAATAATGTTATTAATTTAAAAGGGGGTGTTGTTATAATTTGAACATATGAAAAATGAGGTTGGAATTGATCATGAGAGAAGGAATTTATATAAAATATTTAAAATTAGGAGGGAGAAATGATGTTAAAAAAATTGTGTACAATATTCTTAATTATGCTTTTAGTATTATCTATAGGCGTGGGTTTAAAATCAAATGTTATTCAGGCTAAAGAATTATCAGTTAACGAGATTGTAAGAAAAGCATATAAGGCGGCTAATTATAGTGGTGATGATGAACGTGGGGTCATTAATATGACGATTGTAGATTCACAAGGGCGCAAGCGACATAGAGAATTACTCAAATTAAAGAAAGATATAGAAGATAATGGTGATCAAAAATTCTACGTTTATTTCAAAAGACCTGCTGATGTAAGAAAGATGGTATTTATGGTTTATAAGCATCCTGGTAGTCAGGATGATCGTTGGTTATATTTACCTGCTTTGGATTTAGTACAAAGAATTGCAGCTGGAGATAAGCGAACTAGTTTTGCTGGTTCTCACTTTACATATGAAGATGTTTCTGGGCGGGCTTTACAGTTAGATAAACATATTCTATTGGGAGAGGAAGATGGCAAATATATAATAAAGAATCTACCTAAGGATGCGGAAGATGTCGAGTTCTCTTATTATAAAATGTGGATAGACAAAGAGATATTTCTACCAGTAAAAGCTGAATATTATAATAAGCAAGGTTCACCTTATCGAGTTATCACTGCAGAAAAGATAGAGACTATTCAAGGTTATCCTACTGTCACTGTTAGGAAAGTTAAAAACTTAATAGATGGAGGATATACAGTTATTAGAATGTCTAATATTGAATATAATGTTGGTATTCCTGAAAGAATCTTTAGTGAACGTTATTTGCGTCGTCCACCACGTCGATGGTTAAGATAAATATATTAACTAAGAAAGGAGTCAATAATATGATTCGAAACAAACTTAAATCTATAAGTATATCAATACTTGTTATAGTAACATTTTTACTTATTGGGTCAACAGCTTCATATGCTAAGAACTTACCTTTTCATGGTTTTGTAGAGACTTCAATAGGTGGAAGATATGATACTTCTAGTAATGTTAATAATCTATCTGATGATCTTTTATTATCAGAAGTAAGAGCTCAACTTGAGTATTGGAATGCATTAAGTTCAGAAGCAGAGTTTCAAGTTACAACTGATATAGTGAGTGATTCAATAAGAGATGAAGCAGATATTAAATTACGTGAAGCGTATATTTGGGCTTATCCATCAAGAAATTTTGAAATTAAGGCCGGAAGACAAGTATTAACTTGGGGAACTGGTGATTCATTATTTATTAATGACCTCTTTCCTAAGGACCGAAAATCTTACTTTTTAGGTAGAGATGAGGAATACTTAAAAGCACCATCAGATTCCATTAAATTTTCAATCTTTCCTAAGGGAACGATTGTTGATTTGGTCTGGACTCCAGTCTTTGAATCTGATCGTTATATAGATGGTGAGAGATTAGCTTATTATAATAAAGATGAAGATGAAATAATGCTTAAGGATTTTTCAGGTGTAGTTAATGACCCAGAAAAGGATTGGGAGAATGGTGAGTTGGCATTAAGAGTTAAGAAAAATTATCATGGTAATGAGATAGCATTCTATGGTTATCGAGGTTTTCATAAACAGCCTAATCCTAGTTCTGTTGGTGGAAAAACATTAGAATTTTCCCGTTTAAATGCTTATGGTGGTAGTTGGCGTAATTTATTTTTAGGTGGAATTACTAATATAGAATTAGGTTATTATGATTCTGTTGATGATCCAGATGGTGAGAAGACGAATGTGCCTAATTCTTATTTAAAGGGTTTAGTTGGATATAAAAGAGATTTAGGTAATGATCTTACTATTGGTATGCAGTATTTCTTAGAGAAGATGCAAGATTATGATAGATATGAGAAGAATTATCTTAATGATTCACCTAATAAAGAAGAGTATATTAAAGAAGAGAATAGGGATGTAGTTACTTTACGTATTATAAAATTGTTAAATATGCAAACAGTTAAGTTAGATTTATTTACTTATTATTCTCCTGCGGATGAAGACGGTTATTTTAAACCTAAGGTGAGTTATGATTGGACAGATAATATAAATCTTACTTTAGGCGGGAATATCTTTTATGGAGATCAAGACTATACTCGACTAGGGCAATTTGAAGAGAACTCTAATATTTATTTTAGAATGCGTTATAGCTATTAATTTAGTTATATGCAAACCAGAAAGGAGTAAGAAAAATGAATTTTAAAGAACGCCTTACTAATTTTTCAATAGATCATCCTAAGACGGTCGTTATCTTTTTTGTAATCTTGACTATTCTTTTAGCAACACAGATTCCTAAAGTTAAAGTTGATACTGATCCAGAGAATATGTTAAATGAAGATGAATTTGTAAGACAGTTTCATGATAAAACAAAAGAAGACTTTCAAATGCATGATATGATAGTTTTAGGAGTAATTAATAATAAGAATTCAGATGGTGTCTTTAATCCAAAGACTTTGAGTAAAATTTATAAACTAACTAATAAAATCAAACAGACAAAAGGAGTAATAGCCTCTGATATAATTGCGCCTTCAACTAAAGATAATATTAAGCAAGGTGGATTAGGAAGAATTAATTTTAATTGGTTGATGGATAAACCACCTAAAACTGAAGCACAAGCTAAGTACATAAGAAATGAAGCTATGGATAATCCTATGTTAAAGGGAACTATGATTTCAGAAGATGGGGAGGCATTAGCTCTTTATATTCCAATTAAGAGTAAGGATTTAAGTTATGAGATTTCAATGAAAATTGAAGAATATATCAAAGAGTTATCAGGAAATGAAAGATATTATATGAGTGGTCTTCCTATAGCAGAGGATACATTTGGGGCTCAAATGTTTAAATTAATGCGTAGAGCTGCACCTGTAACTATGTTAATTTTGCTGTTATTATTATGGTTCTTCTTTAAGAAGCTGTCATTAATTATTTCACCAATAATAGTTGCTATAATGACGGTGATTTCAACTATGGGTCTTTTAATTGGATTAGGATTTAAAGTCCATATTCTAATTTCTATGATACCAGTATTCTTGATGTCGATTGCTGTAATTGATTCAGTACATATGTTGAGTGAATTCTATGATAGATACCAACAGATTGGAGATAAGAGAAGAACAATTATTGCAGTAATGGATGAACTCTTTACTCCTATGTTATATACTTCATTAACTACTAGTATTGGTTTTGCTTCTTTAGCTTTGACCCCCCTCCCGCCTGTGCAGGTATTTGGAGTATTTGTAGCAATAGGAACTATGTTAGCATGGATATTAACAGTAATCTTCATACCAGCATATACTATGTTTATTAAAGAAGAATCTTTTGAAAACTTTGGAGCAGAAGATGGTGGGTCTAGTAGTTTACTAGGAAGAATGCTTCACTCGTTAGGTAATTTAATATATAGAAGGTATAAAACGGTATTAGTCATTATTTTAATTATACTTGTTATTTCTGGATATGGTATTACTAAGATTGTAGTTAATGATAATCCAGTAACTTGGTTTGAGAAGAGTCATCCTATTCGTCAAGCTGATAGGGTGTTGAATGATAGATTTGCTGGAACATACATGGCATATATGGTTTGGGACACTCAATATACATTGGATAGTTTACAGAATGCTAAGGATGATTTAATATCTGAAATAGAGGATACAGAAAGTATGTATCCAAAGTTGCAGAAGAAGCAGGTTAATAATATAAGAAACGAGATTAATAGTAAATTCAAAGAATATAAAAGTAAAGAAGTCTTTAATCAGATTAAATTTGTAGATAAGATAAAAGATTATGTGGTTAAATTAAAAGAAGGTAAGACTGGAGATTCAAAATGGGCTTTAGAAGATTTAGAATTTGCAATAGGAGATTTACAGACTGAATATCAAACATTTAAACAGCCTGAAGTGTTGGAGTATTTAAGTCAAGTTCAAAACCAATTAGAGTCAATGAAGAATGTAGGAAAAGCTGGAGGATTACCTGATGTAGTTAAAAAAGTACATAAAGAGTTGCGTCAAGGAAGTGAGGAATACTATAAAATCCCAAATTCTGCTCCAGCTGTGGCTCAAACATTAATGTCTTTTCAAAATAGTCATAACCCTGATGATTTATGGCATTTTGTTGAACCAAATTATTTAAGAGCAAATATTTGGGTACAGTTAAATAGTGGGAATAACCAAGATATGCAGCGGGTAAAAGATCAGATAGAGAGTTGGATTGCTGAACACCCACCACCACGTAATTTAAAATTAAATTGGGCAGGATTGAATTATGTAAATATAGTTTGGCAAAATAAAATGGTTAAAGGTATGCTAAAAGCATTATTAGGTTCTTTTATAGTAGTTTTAATTTTAATGATCTTTCTTTTCCGTTCATTCTGGTGGGGGTTATTGAGCATGCTACCGTTAAGTGTAACGGTAACCTTTGCTTATGGAATGATAGGTTTAATTGGTAAGAATTATGATATGCCGGTAGCAGTTCTATCATCTTTAACCTTAGGCCTTTCAGTAGATTTTGCGATTCATTTTATACAGCGTAGTAGAGAGTTTTATGCAGATTCGGGTTCTTGGGAAGAAACTTTACAAAAAATGTTTGGAGAACCTGCTAGAGCAATTACTAGAAATGCGTTAGTAGTTGCTATTGGATTTTTGCCATTATTGTTATCACCTTTAAAACCCCATAAAACAGTTGGAACATTAATTTCAACTATTTTAGCTATCTCTGCTATATCTACTTTATTTATTCTACCGGCTTTAATAACCATTTTAAGCCATTTATTATTTAAAGATAAAAAGAGTAAAGAAGATAAATTAGATTATTCAGGTTAATTTCAAATCTAATTAATAGAGATAAAGTTGATCAACTTTATCTCTATTAATTCTTAAATAACAGTTGACAGACTTCATAAAATAAATTATAATTATATTAGAATATATTAATGTAATTATTATAATTGAATCTAATCTACTAACAAAGGAGCATAAAAAATGTCAACATTAATTAGTAAACTGACAAGTGAATTATTCAAAGCATTAGCACATCCAACTAGAATTCAAATTTTGAATCTCTTGAGAGATGGAGAATTATGTGTATGTGATATTTATGAAGCTTTAGAACTTAGTCAATCGAATATTTCTCAACATTTGAAAGTATTAAAGGATCAAGATCTTGTTGAGAATCGTAAAGATGGAGTTAAAGTATTATATAAAGTAAAAGATAATGAAATCTGGGAGATTCTAGATTCGGCTAAGAGTTTATTAGTAAAGCAGATTAATAAGACAAAATTAGCTTTAGAAGAGGGTGAATAATTTATTTTTAATTAATATATTAGCAATTTATTATATAATGATGTTATTAGTATTATGAAGAATGAGGAGGGGTCTTATGTTAACAGAATTTGCTGATTTAGTAGTTTATAATTGGTTGAACTTAAATCCAGAGGCACATTTAGCGGAGGCATTACATTTCTTTATCTATGATACACTTAAAATCATTCTATTATTAAGTGTTATGATCTTTATAATTTCTATTATTCGTAGTTTCTTTCAACCAGAGAAGGTTAAGAAGTTATTAAGTGGGAAAAGATTATTTGTGGGTAATCTGATGGCTTCTTTTTTAGGAGTGGTGTCACCGTTTTGCTCTTGTTCTACAGTACCGATCTTTATTGGTTTTGTTGAATCCGGGGTACCATTAGGAGTAACATTTTCATTTTTAATTACTTCTCCGATCGTTAATGAGATAGCATTAGTATTACTCTATTCAATTTTTGGTTTTAAGATAGCAGCGCTATATTTGATTAGTGGAGTAACTGTAGGAGTATTAGGTGGTGTCTTAATTGGCTATTTAGATTTAGAAGAGTACGTAGAAGAGTACGTTTATGAGATTGAGATGGAAGAAGAAGAGATTGCAGCAATGACTTGGAAAGATCGAATTGAGTATGCTAAATACCAGGTTCAAGACATAGTAGGTAGGATATGGAAGTTTGTCATGGTTGGAATAGCAATTGGTGGTTTGATTCACGGTTATGTACCAACAGGAGCTCTAGCTAACTATGCTGGGCCTGATAATCCATTTGCTGTTATTGTAGCAGTTGTTTTTGGGGTTCCACTTTATTCTAATGCAGTAGGAACAGTTCCAATTGTAGAAGCACTTATGGATAAAGGAGTAGCAATAGGAACAGCTTTAAGTTTTATGATGGCAACTGTAGCTTTATCTGTACCAGAAATGGTCATTTTAAGAAAAGTGCTTAAGCCAAAGTTAATAAAAATATTTGTATTTATTGTTGGAGTTGCCATCATTGGCGTAGGTTACTTATTTAATATAGTTATTTAATTATAATACAAAAGGAGGTGAGTTTAGAGATGGATATTAAGGTTTATGGACCTGGTTGTAAAAAGTGTGTAAAATTAAAGAAGAATGTAATGGATGCTTTAGCAGAATTGGATGTAGCAGCTAATGTAGAGAAAGTAGAAGACATGGCTGAAATAGCTAAAGCTGGAATATTAAGCACACCAGGATTAGAGATTAATGGAGATGTTAAAGTAAAAGGTAGATTAGTAAAAGTAGGTGAAATTAAAGATTTAATTGAAGCTGAGTTATAAAAAAATAGATTATAAAGATAATTTCCTGTCTGTGATTCTTTGGTTGCAGACAGGAAATTATTAAATATTATAAAATAAAAAAATTGAGGTGAAGTAAAGTGGAAGTTTATTTTGATAATGCAGCTACATCTTATCCTAAACCAGATGTTGTTTACGATAAAATGTCTGAATTTTTTAAAAATAATGGAGTTAGTGCTGGTAGAGGTGCCTATCAAAAAGCATTTCAGGCTGAACAAGCTATCTATAATACTCGCAAGAGTTTAGCTCAATTATTCAATATAGCAGATCCTACTCGCATAGTTTTTACTCATAATATAACTGAAGCAATTAATTTGGCTCTAAAAGGTTTACTAAAAAGAAATGATCATGTAATTACTACTAGTTTAGAGCATAATGCTATTTGGCGTCCATTAAAAGAGTTAGAAAGAGATCGAGGAATAGAGATTACTAAGATTGAATGTGATAGTAGTGGGCAAATTGGTATAGATAAAATTAAAAATGCAATTAAAGATAATACTAAGTTAATTGCATGTTTACATGCTTCTAATGTAGTTGGTACTATCTTGCCTATAGCACGAATGGGAGAGATTGCAAATGAAGCAGGGATTCATTTTTTATTAGACACAGCTCAGACAGCTGGAGTATATCCTATCGATGTCAAAAAGATGAATATTGATCTGTTAGCTTTTACTGGTCATAAAGGATTATTAGGACCTACAGGAACCGGAGGCTTATATATTAAAGAAGGAATAGATTTAAAACCACTAAAGGAAGGTGGTACTGGTAATAATTCTACTTCTGAATATGCACCTAAGGAGCTACCGAATCGTTATGAAGCAGGAACTATTAATACTGTAGGATTAATTGGATTAGGGGCAGGTGTAAATTATATTTTAGAGCAAGGAGTAGAAAAGATTAGAGAAAAAGAAGTAAGATTGATAGATTATGCTTTAACTAAGTTATCAAAAGTTAATGGTGTAATACTTTATGGTGATAAAAATGTTCAAAAACGAGTAGGAGTTATTTCTTTCAATTTAGAAGGATTAGATCATGCAGATGTAGCTTATAAATTAGATAGTGAATATAATATTATGGTCAGATCAGGATTACATTGTGCTCCTAATGCTCATAAAACGATTGGTAGTTTTGCTTTAGGTGGTACTGTTAGAATGGGAATCGGTTATTTTAATACTAAAGAAGAGATTAATTACTTAATTAAGGCTTTAAAGGAGATGGAGAGGATGGAGGAATAGATGTTTTTAAAAAAAATTGAAGTTGAGACTATTAGAAGATGTGGGGCAGATAAAACAAAGATAAGGTTTAGAACTCGTCCCTCGACAGATATTAGTGAATTATTACCGTATTTAAATGCTACTTATCCAGATAGCATTTATTATGCCAAAAAGCCTAGCTTAGAATTAAAGAAGGATGACGCTGTTATTTTATTAGAATCAGAAGCAATCGTTTTGAATGAATTAAGTAATACTACTCAGGGAATTAAGCTGATAGATTGGGTAAAAGAAGAGATTAATCGTGTTTATAAAAATAAAGATCAGATAGAACCTGATTATACTTCGAAAGAAAATCTAAGTGTTCCAGAACTATATAAAAACTTACCACAATTAAATTGTAGCGAATGTGGAGAAGTAACCTGTCTAGCCTTTGCTACTAAATTTGTTAAAGGAGAGTATGAATTAGAAGCTTGTAGTCCATTATTTACAGATGATTATCAGGGAATTAGAGAAAGATTAGAAGATTATATTTAAAGCTATTCTATATTATTTTTTTAAAAATAATAAAAAGTTATTATTACTTATCTTAGGCTTATTAGGCTTTTTAGTACAAGGAGATAATACGGTTGTTTCTCCAATTTTACCAGGATGTAACCACCGAGTAAATTTATATTTCTTCGGTGGTTTAATGATTTATTTAACTATTATATATAACTTATGTTATAATAAAAAAGAAAGGAGGAGTAATTTAAGATGAAACAAAATCAAACTTTAATTACACTATTTTTAATACTAATTTTAATAGTTGTAATATTTGTTTTTGGTTATAATACTTTATTTACTCAAAGCGATTATCCATTTATTTCGTTTAGTAAACAGGTTACAAGGTCTGATTTAAAAGTAACTCAAGTAAAGCACAATGATCCTCTTCGTATTTCACTTGCTGCTATTACGTCAACTAAGGAAAGCATAACTTATTATGAAAAATTATTAACTTTATTAGAAGAAAAATTGGATAGACCTATTGAAATAGTTCAGCGAAAAACGTATAGTGAAGTTAATGAACTATTACGTACTGAAGAGGTAGATATGGCTTTTATTTGTACTTATAGTTATGTTAGTGGTCATGATTCATTCGGTTTAGAGCTATTAGCTGCTCCGCAAAAAGATGGTAAAGCAAATTATTATTCTTATATAATTGTTCGAGAGGATAGTGGAATTAATAACTTTGATGACTTACAAGGAAAACGTTTTGCTTTTACTGATCCTATGTCTAATACAGGTTATAATTATCCAATGACACTTTTAAAATGGCGAGGAAAACGTTCTGAAAATTATTTTAAGTCTTATATATTTACTTATAGTCACGATAATTCAATTAAAGCAGTTATGGAAGGTATAGTAGATGGGGCTGCTGTAGATCATATGGTATATAAATATTTTCTAAAGATAAATTCACAAAATAAGGATAGCTTAAAAGTAATTAAAAAATCTCCAAAATTTACTACTCCTCCAGTTGTAGTTAGACCAGGTCTTAATTCAGAAACTAAACAAAAGTTACAAAATTTTTTCATGACTTTAGATGAATCTTCAAATGGGAAAGATATTTTGAAAAATATGGGTTTAGATGGTTATGAAATAGTTAGTGATAAAGATTATAATAGTGTAAGAAAATTAAGGAAAGAATTAGAAGAATGATAGATCAAATACATTCTAACTTATTTAAGCCGTTCTTTAATCTAGTAGGAGTTAAAGGTAAAATTATGGGGATTGCTATTATCTTAATTTTATTATTAGCATCATTATTAATTTTAGAATCAGAAGATATATTTACTCAAGTATTAAGGCATGAAGTAGAAAAACAAGGAATCTCTTTAGCTCAATACATAGCAGTTCGTAGTGAAGATTTCTTGTTGACTAATAATCTTTTTGGTTTGCACCAATTAATTAAGGATGTAATGAATAATAATCAGGAATTAGCTTATATTTTGATTTTTAATTCACAAGGAGAGTTAGTATCAGATACTTTTGGTAGAAAGATTCCTAAAGAATTAATTGATTTTAATCAGAATTTTAATCAGATAAGTTCAAATCAGGATTATAGTAGTAAGACTTTTAGAAATGAAGGTGGAATTATTCATGATATAGCAGTACCTATTTGGCAGGGGCGTTATGGGATAGTTAGGTTAGGGGTCACCGAAGTTTATATTGATCAAGCATTAACTAAATTAAAGTATTTACTTTGGTTTAGTACAGTATTAATTTCCTTTTTAGGAATCGCTATTGCTTATTTTTTAGCGAATCTAATTAATAAACCTTTAAGTGAACTGGTTACTGCTACTGGAAAAGTTGGTTCAGGGAAGCTAGATTATAGAGTTTCTTTGGATTGGGCTGAGGATGAATTAGGTAAATTAGGCCAAGCTTTTAATAATATGACCGCTAAATTACAAAGAACAGCTATTGAACGGCGAAAATTATGGAAAGAGTTACAGAAGAAAGAGGAACGAAGACAGTATTTATTAAATAAAGTAATTATGGCTCAGGAAGAAGAAAGAAAGAGAATCGCTAGGGAGTTACATGATGAGACTAGTCAAGCTTTAACCAGCTTAAATTTAGCCTTAGCTAATTTAGAAAATACTGACGAGCAAAAGAAATTTAATGAAAGAATAAAAATGATGAAGAAAACAATAGCTAAAGTCTTAGATGAAATTAATTTATTAGCTCGGCAGTTACGTCCTAGCATTTTAGATGATTTAGGTTTAGCAGCAGCTGTTGAAAATTATATAAAGGAATCCTCTAAATACTGGAATGAAGATGTAGGTTTGCATATTAATGGTCTAATCGATACTACCCTCGCTAAGGAAGTTGAGATTACAGTCTATCGGATTATACAAGAAGCATTAACTAATGCTCTTCGTTATGCGGAGGCCGATAATATTAGTGTTATAATTAATAATAGAGAAGGTAATCTATTAGTTATTATAGAAGATGATGGATGCGGCTTTGATTTAGATGAGGTTATGAATAGTGATCGAACTCAAGAGCATTTAGGTCTCCTTGGTATGCAAGAACGTGCTGATTTATTAGGTGGAGAGCTAACAATTGAAACAGGAGAAGGAAATGGAACTACGGTTTATGTTAATATACCAGTTAATGACACATCAATAATTGAGGAGGAGTTTGATGATTAAAGTGTTGGTAAGTGATGACCATTCATTGGTTCGGAAAGGTATCATGACTCTTCTTGATAACGAAGCAGATATTAAAGTTGTTGGTGAAGCTACTAATGGAGAAGAAGCTGTAAAGAAAGCTCGAAAACTCAAACCAGATGTGATTTTAATGGATTTATCTATGCCTAGGATTGACGGTATGGAAGCTACACGTAAGATTACTTCTAGTAATTTAAAAAGTAAGGTACTTATTTTAACTGTTCATGAAGAAAAAGGATACTTTAAAGAAGCCTTGGAAGCAGGTGGATCAGGATATATATTAAAGAAAGCAGCTGATGTTGAATTATTGTCTGCTATTCGAGCAGTTCATCGTGAGGAGGTCTTTATTTATCCCTCTATGACAAAAATTTTAATAAGTAATTATTTAGCAACAAATAACAATAGTAAAATGAAAAAAGAATTAACAGGTCAGGAGAAAAGATGTCAGTCTTGTCAGCAAGAGACAGAAAATGTGGAGAATATAGATGACAATCAAGGTCAAGATGATAATTATTCTTTATTAAGTAATAGAGAAAGGGAAGTATTTGAATTAGTAGCTATGGGCTATACTAATAAACAGATAGGGCAAGAATTAGTAATTAGTGTAAAGACAGTTGAAACTCATAAATTTAGAATGATGAAAAAATTAGAACTCAATAAACGTTCAGAAGTAGTTCGTTTAGCTATAAAAAAGGGGATATTATAATTATAAAATAGGATTTGTAGGGGAATTCCCCTACAAATCCTATTTATATATATTATATAAGTGATTTTACCTACAAAAATCAATAATTATCCCTATACAAATTATTTGTGATTTAATGTACAATATATTTAAAGGGTAAATAAAAATGATAAACATGAGGGGGCAATAAAACAAAGAAAAAGAATTAATATCTATTTTTAGAGGAATTTTTTTGGAATCCACACTAAGTTTATTGATGTTGACAAAAATAATTAAGGGGGGACAATTATGAAATTAACTAGACGAGACTTTCTAAAGGTTTCAGCAACAACTACTGGTGGACTTGTTGCTTTAGGAGCCACTGGATGTAAACGTAATCCAGCTTTAAGTTCTTTAGCTAAAGATGATTCAAATTCAATTGATGGAGGAGAATGGAAACCGACTACTTGTCAGGGATGTACTACCTGGTGTCCAGTTGAAGTAAAGGTTGTTGATGGTAGAGCAATCAAAGTTAAAGGAAATAGGTATTCTAAGGCTCATAATGGGAATATCTGTCCTCGGGGACATATGTCATTACAACAAGTTTATGATCCTGATAGAATTAAAGTTCCAATGAAACGAACTAATCCTAAAAAGGGTAGAAATGAAGATCCAAAATTTGTACCGATTACTTGGGATGAAGCAATTGAAGAGATAGCGGATAGGATGTTAGAGTTACGAGAAAATAATGAGACACATAAGTATGTTACTTTTCGAGGTAGATATACTTATATGAGAGATATTATATATGGAAAGTTCACTAAAATATTTGGTTCTCCAAATGGTATTTCTCATAGTGCTATTTGTGCTGAAGCAGAGAAGTTTGGGTCATATTATACTGAAGCATATTGGGGCTATAGAGATTATGATTTAGAGAATACGAAATATGTATTACTTTGGGGAGCAGACCCATTGGCCTCTAATCGTCAGGTACCTCATTCTATTAACGCTTGGGGAGATGTGCTTGATCAAGCAGGGGTAGCTGTTATGGATCCGAGACTTTCTGCAACTGCTGCTAAAGCTGACGAATGGTTGCCGGTTATTCCTGGTGAAGATGGTGCTTTGGCTATAGCAATGGCACATGTTATTTTAGCAAAAGGCCTTTGGAATAAAGAGTTTGTTGGTGATTTTGTTGATGGTAAGAATAGATTTAAGGTAGGAGAAGAAGTTGATGAATCTACCTTTAAAGAGAATTATACTAATGGGGTAGTTAAATGGTGGAATTTAGGACTAAAAGATAAAACCCCTCAGTGGGCAGCAAAACGTTCTGGAATTTCTGCTAAACAGATTGAAAGAGTTGCTACTGACTTTGCTAAGGCAGGACCAAATGTTATTTCCTGGTTAGCTACTGGAGCGTCAATGCATGTCCGTGGTGGCTATACTGCTATGGCAGCACATGCACTTAATGGATTAGTAGGTTCTGTTGATAATAAAGGTGGAAGTATTAGACATTCTGATATTCCAGTAGACGATTTTCCTGGTTATAAAAAGTATCTTGATAAAGTTGCTAAAAAAGGTTTAGAGCATCATAAGATGGATCAAAGAGGATATAAAGAGTTTCCTGCTCTAAAGAAAGGAAAATCTGGTAAAGGAGTTGTTACTAATAACGCTGCGGATGCTATATTAGATGAAGAACCTTATGAAATTAAGGTAGCTATCGGTTATTGGAATAACTTTGCTTTTTCTTGTTCTGGAACTGATAGATGGGAAGAAGCATTGACTAAACTTCCTTTCTTTGTGCATATAACGACTAATCCAGCAGAAATGACTCAATTTGCTGATATTGTACTACCTGCAGCTCAGCATAAATATGAAAAATTTGGTTATGTAAAGTCTAAAGCTAATACTCATGCTTATGTTACTATGAATCAGCCTGTTATTGAACCACTTTGGGATGTGAAGATGGATGAAACAGAAGTTCCTTGGTTAATAGCTGAGAAGATGGCTGAAAAAGGTTATGATAAACTTATTAAATATTTTAAAACAGAAATTAAAGATCCTGAAACAGGTAAATCTCCAGCTAATGAATATGAATTTAGTGAATATGCTCTTAAAATTCGTACTCAACCTCTTTGGGACCCTAAGATTAAGGTTAATGGTGATCAGATAAATGGTTGGAAGGAGTTTAGAAAGCTTGGAGTTTGGAATTCAGAGTCATATAAATTCAAACAAAACTGGGATGATTTTGGTACTAAAACAGGTAAATTTGAATTCTATAGTGAAACATTAAAGAAAGCTTTAGGTAAGCATGCTAAGAAGCATCATACTGATATTGATGATATTTTAGAGACATGTAAGTATGAAGCCAGAGGAGAACTTGCTTTTGTTCCTCATTATGAGGAAGCATATCGTTGGGGTGAAGAGAGAGAATATCCATTCGTTTTCTTTGAGCATCGGTCTCGACTTAACCGAGAAGCACGGTCAGCTAACTGTAATTGGTACCAAGAGTTAAAAGACGTCGACCCAGGTGATGAAGCCTGGAATGATGTAGCTAAGATAAATCCTAAGGATGCTAAAAAATTAGGAATTAAGACTGGAGATAAGATTAAACTTATTTCACCAACAGGTGAGATTGAATGTGAAGCTAAGCTATGGGAAGGTGTTCGCTCAGGAACAGTAGGTAAGTGTTATGGACAAGGTCATTGGGCTTATGGTAAGGTAGCTAGTGAAGATTATAAGAATAAATTACCACGTGGAGGAAATAATAACGAAATTCTTCCACCTGATTATGAACGACTAAGTGGAAGTACAGCCCGTCATGGTGGAGTTACTAGAATTAAAATCAAAAAAATATAACTATCTACGGAGGTGAATTAAATGGCAAAATATGTAATGGTGATTGATCTTCATAAATGCGCTGGATGTGGGGCTTGTGTAATAAGTTGTAAGAATGAGAATAATGTACAGGAAGGATTTTATTGGGGACACTATACTCATAAAACTGTTGGTAAATTCCCAAATGTAAACTATGAGTTTATACCAACTTTATGTAATCACTGTGATAATGCACCTTGTGTAGAAGTTTGTCCTGTAGGAGCTATGCACAAAGATGAGGACGGAACAGGGATGGTTCTTCATGACCCTGATAAATGTATCGGCTGTAAAAGATGTCAAAAAGCAGATCCGTATGGAGTAATTAACTTTAATAAAGAGAAAGCCCATCCATTCTGGAGAGATAACGAAAAGATTATACCAAAGGTAACGTCTTCTGGAAAAGAAGTTACAAAAGCAGTAGGTGAAATCCCTCCATATTATAATCCTGCTCGAGCAAATACTACAGACCGCGATAAGACTTATGATGGTGTTAGAAGAAAAGGTGTTGTAGAGAAGTGTTTGCTTTGTGATCATCGGGTTAAAGAAGGTTTAAAGCCTTATTGTGTAACTGCTTGTCCTGCTGATGCAAGAGTGATTGGCAATTTAGATGATAATAATAGTGAGGCAAATAAATTATTAAAGAAATATAAATCGTTCAGACTTAAAGAAAGTTTAGGAACTGAACCAAGAGTATATTATATTAGAGATTTTAATTCACAGAAATAAATAATTAGTCAGTTATAGTGAGGGGAGGAGACTCCCCCTACTATACTTTCTAAAGGAGGTAATTTAATTGAATTTAGAAGAAATTTTATCTTTACAAGAAGCTAGAGAAAATACTTATAAACTCCTATCTACTCTTTTTTATCTTCCAGAAAAAGATTTATTTGAAAGTCAAGTATTAGATAATTTAGTAGTTTCAACAGAAGTTATATCTGATGATCTAATGGAGTATGCAATTTCTTTGCAAAAAGAGGGAGAAAAGATTTCTAATATTGAAGATTTAAAGGTTGAATATTCAAGACTTTTTGTAGGTCCTTTTGACTTAATTGCACCCCCTTATGGATCAATTTATTTAGAAAAAGAAAGGAAGGTGATGGGAGACTCTACAGTAGATGTATTAAATAAATATAAGGAAGTAGGATTAAAAGTTGCAGATGACTTTAAAGATGCACCTGATCATATTATAATGGAGTTAGAATTCTTGTACTTTTTAACTTTCAATCAGATTGAAGCTATAAACTCTTCTGATTTTACATCTGCATTGCAATATTTAGAAATACAAAGAGAATTTTTAGATAATCATTTAGGAGTATGGATATCTGAGTTTACTAAGAGAGTATCAAATAATGCTAATACTGAATTTTATAAATCACTTGTTAATATAACTAAGAATTTTATAATTAAAGATTATGAACAGCTTATAGGTGAGATAATTAATGAAGTTGATTCATTAAGAAAAGAATAGTAATTTTGAACTAGGGGTGAAGAATTTGTTTTATTTAAATAAGTTATTTAATTTAATTAGTAACTTAGATATTGAATCAATAAAAGTTAAAAGTCATTTATGTACTAAAATTCGTTCCCCTCATAGTCAATGTCAGAGGTGTATTAAAAATTGCTCTCAGGATGCTATTACTATAAAACAAGAAGTAAATATTTCACAAGAAAAATGTAAAAAATGTGGTCAATGTTATAATGTCTGTCCTGTAGGAGTTTTTGTTATCCAGGAAAGTTCAGATTCTAAATTAATTAGTGATGCTGAAAACATTGCTAACTTTGATCAGGAACTTGTTTTTTCTTGTCAAAGAGTTAATTTGAAACGAAATATGAGAAAAAAAGAAATAAAAGTTAATTGTTTAGCTAGGTTATCAGAAGAAATTTTAATTAGCATGTTTAAATTCGATTTTAAATATTTATTATTAAAGAGCGGGAAATGTGCTGAATGTGAATTAAGTGGTCTGAATTTAATAAAGGAAAGTATAAAAAATAGCAATAATATTTTAAGTTTATTTAATAATAAAAAACGAATTTGGTTAAATGAGATAAAAGATAATCAAATTCCGAGTTATACATTAAAATCTTTAATTTTTAACGAAGAAGAGATTAAACGAGATGGAACTAAAGAATATCCTACAAAGGCTAATGATGAAGTTATTAATAGAAGGGAATTATTTACTTTTCTAAAGTCAGAAATTAAGGGAAGTTTTATCAAGGATAAGCAAAAATCTAACAGAGATAATGATGATACAGAACTTCCAATTAATAGAAGAATATTATTAAGTTTTATTCAGCAAATTTCTAAAAATAAACTTATAAAAAATACAGTAAAACAATCTGTATTCTGGGATGTGAAGTTATCAATAGAGTGTGATTTCTGTGGTATTTGTGCTAAATTATGCCCAAACTCTGCTTTAAAGATAATTAAAGAGGAAGAGAAAAAGGAAGTATTATTTAATCCTGCTTTATGTACAGGTTGTAAATTATGTCAAGATGTATGCACTTTAGATGCAATTCAATTTTCCAATCAAGAAAAGATGAGAATGGTCTTAAATAATGAACAGATTAGTATATTAAGAGGATTTAAAAAGAAATGCTTAAACTGTGGTGATGATTTTTTTGCTACTGAGGATGAAACAGTTAAATGTTTTGGTTGTTCTTATCAAACGAAGTTAATGAATTAAAAAATTAATAAATTAAGGAGGGGTTTATGTGTTTGGATTAGGAGCTCCAGAATTAATCTTGATTTTAGTAATAGCTTTAGTTATCTTTGGGCCTAGTAAATTACCTGAAATTGGTCAGTCATTAGGTAAAGGAATTAAAGAGTTTAAAAATGCAACTGAAGATGTAACAAAAGAGGTTAAAGAATTAGATAGTGAAGAATAAACGATAAATTGATATTATGTTATAGGAAAGATTAAATTTGTTTAAAAGTTAATTAATATTGATTAGTTATCTTCGAATTAAGATTGCCTAAAGGAGCAAGGTCTATGGTGTCTTAAATGCGATAGGGTATGATGCGAAAGGATTATGCCTCCTAAGTTGGAAAGGAGATAGTAATATTTAAATGCTCCTTTTTTATAAGGAGCATTTTTATTTTGAGAGGGAGTATTCTATGAAAAGATCATGGATTTGCATAGTAGTTTTAATTGGTTTAATATTTACTACTGCAATGACTAATGTTAATCTATTTACTACACAGCAAGATTTGAAAGAAATATATGCCGGTTCTCTATTAAATGTGATGGAGAATAGAGTTAATCCAGCATTAGAGAAACATTTGAATATAAAAATCATTGGTGAAGGTCATGGTTCGGTTAGTGGAGCAAGGATGATTAATGAGGGATTACGTTATCCAGATATTTATTTAAGTGCGGACCCTACTGTAAATGAACAACTTTTAATTGGTGATGAAAACGATAATTTAATCAATTGGTATTTATCTTTTTTAAGTAATGAATTAGTGATTACTTATAGTTCAGATAACAACTTTAAAGCAGATATAAAGAAAGTTAAATCAGGAAAGAAAGTATGGTATGAATTATTATTAAATAAGGGATTTCGCTTAGGTAGAACTGATCCAAACTTGGACCCAAAAGGGTATCGGACTTTATTTATGTTTGATTTAGCAGCAAAATATTATAATGAAAAAAATTTAAGAGAAAGAGTTTTGAATACTAATAAGCAGAAATTAATATTTCCAGAGACTGAATTGATGGCTATGTTAGAAACAGGACAACTTGATGCAGCTGTAACTTATAAGAATGAGGCGATTGAAAGAGACTTATCATATATTAGTTTACCAGACCAAGTTAACTTAAGCAATCCGGAATTTGCAGATTTATATAGTCAAGTCAGTTATAAAACTGATCAAGGAGAAGTATTTCAAGGAAGACCAATTTTATACACAATTACTATTTTGAATGAAGTAGAAAATAATTTTGAAGTTATTAAAGCAGTAGAATATGTTTTATCTCAAGAAGGACGTAAATTATTTAAGAAGAATGGATTTAATTTAGTACCTGTTCAATTTAGAGGAGAAAAAGAGAAGATTCCAGTGAAATTACAAAAATATATTGAAGGAGAAATAGATATTGAATAGGGAAAAAAGCTTATTTGAAATGGTCTTTTACTTTTTGGCTGTTATAGCTTTATCATTTATTAGTCTACCTTTATTAAATCTGATTTTAAGAGGGTTATCCTTAGATATATTAACTAATATTCTAACTTCTGATTTTTATAATGCTATTCGAGTTTCATTAATTGCTTCCTTGATAACTTTAGTGATTAATATCTTATGGGGAATTCCAGTAGCCTATTTATTGGCGAGAAGAGAATTTATAGGTAAAAAAATTGTACAGGCTTTAATCTTCTTTCCAATAGTTATTCCTCCAATTGTGAGTGGGATCTTATTATTAATGCTTTTTGGTCCACGAACTATAATCGGTGGAGTATTAGTTAGTTATGGCTTGCGTTTTACTGGTACAATCTGGGGGACAATCTTAGCACAAACTTTTATTACTGCCCCTTATTTAATTATTACTACCAAAGTGGCTTTTGAAAAAGTAGATAAGAAGTTAGAGGATATTTCTTTATTGTTAGGTAAGAGTCAAAGGCAGACTTTTTGGCAAATAACCTTGCCTTTAGCTAAAGATGGGATTATTGCTGGTATTCTATTGACTTGGATTAGAGCAATTGGTGAATTTGGAGCTACTATAATCTTAGCTTATCATCCGTATTCTTTACCAATTAGAATTTGGGTTCAATTTACTAGTGGAGGTTTAAAGACAGCTTTACCATTAGTAATTGGTTTGATTTTAATTGTAGTTTTAATCTTAATCATCTTAAGATTAATTATTGGGGAGCTAAAATTAAAGGTATTATAAAGAAAGATATTGTAAAGTAGGTGGTCATATGTTAAAGGTTGATGTATATAAGAGATTAGGTGATTTTGAACTAGATATAGAGTTTGAATTAGATAATGAAATTTTAGTTTTATTTGGACCTAGTGGTTGTGGAAAAAGTACTACTCTAGAGTTGATTGCTGGCTTAAAAGTGCCAGATCGTGGTGAGATATCCAATCAAAAAATTACCTTTTTTCATAAGATAAAAAAAGATGTTAAAGAAAATCTACCTATTAATAGAAGAAAAATTGGCTATGTTTTTCAAGATTATAGTCTTTTTCCGCACATGACAGCCTTTGAGAATATAGCTTATGGTATTCAAGAAAGTACTTATTCAAAAAGAGAGATTGTAGATAAGGTTAATAAATTATTAGTTGAATTAAGATTAAAAGGGCTGGCTGACCATTATCCTGGAGAGTTATCTGGAGGGCAAAAACAAAGAGTAGCAATTGCCAGGGCATTAGTTGTTGAACCGGATATATTATTATTAGATGAACCATTTTCAGCTTTAGATACTTTAGTGCGAGAAAAACTTAGACAAGACTTATTGAGAGTTCATGCTGAATTTAAAATTCCTATTATTTATGTTACTCATAATTTAACAGATGTTTTTGAGTTAGCTGATAAAGTTGCAGTTTATAATGAAGGAAAGATAGAACAGTTTGGTTCTAAAGAATTAGTTTTTTATCAACCGCAAACTAGAAATGTAGCTCGATTTGTTGAAAGTAAGAATATATTTGATATGTCAGTAGTAACAAAAAATGATTCAGAAATAGTTTTAAGTAATGAAGAATTTTCTATAGTAATTCATGATGATAATTCTTTAGAAGTCGAAGAAGAAGTGATAATTACTATTAGACCAGAGTTCATACAAATTATTTCTAATGACTTAGAGAGAAGAGATGAAAATTCATATTCAGGTGAAATAATTAGGATTTTAAATAAAGGGTCAGTAGTACGATTATTTATTAAAGTTTTTAGTAAAAAAGGCTTTGATTTTATAGTTGATCTTGCTTATGATAGTAATTTCAAGCTTGCAGTTGGAGATAATATTGATGTTTATCTTCCAGCAAATAAGATTCATATTATTTCTAAAAATTAATTCTAAATTAAGAGTAATTATAGAGAGTAGGTGTTGACTAATGCAAGACAATTATAGACGAGAAATCGATTATTTAAGAGTGTCAGTTACTGATCGTTGTAATTTAAGATGTTTTTATTGTATGCCAGAAGCTGGAGTTGAATTAAAAGGTTGTAACGATATCCTCCGTTATGAAGAATTATATAAGATAATAAAAGCTACTACTGAATTAGGAGTTAGTAAGGTACGATTAACTGGTGGAGAACCTTTAGTAAGGAAGGGTTTAATTGATTTTATTAGAGATATTAAAAAATTAGGCATAGAAGATTTGGCAATGACTACTAATGGAACATTATTAGCTAAATATGCTAATGACTTAGCAAAAGCAGGATTAGATAGAGTTAATATTAGTTTAGACACATTACAAGCAAAGAAGTTTGATGAAATAAGTCGTACTAATCATTCGTTATCACAGGTAATATTAGGGATCAAAGAGGCACAAAAAGCAAACTTGAATCCTGTTAAACTAAATGTGGTACTGATTAAAGGAGTTAACGATGACGAAATAGAAGATATTGCTAAATTGACTTTAGATAATCGAATCATAGTCAGATTTATTGAATTGATGCCTTTAGGTGAAAGTTATAACTGGGCAGAAAAGAAATATATTTCTATTGATGAGATTCAGGAAGAATTAAATCAGATTAATAATCTTATACCTGCTGAAATCGATCAAGGAAATGGGCCAGCTAAGTATTATCGTTTTTCAAAAGCTAAAGGCAAGATTGGTTTTATTAGCCCTATTTCTGATCATTATTGCAGTGAATGTAATAGAGTCCGCTTAACTGCTGATGGATTTTTAAAGCCTTGTTTGCATGCTAATAATGAATTCAATATTAAAGAAGTATTGCGAACAGGAGTGAATGATAAAGAATTAAAACGAATAATTACTGATGTTATCCTTAATAAACCAGAAAAAGGTTTGGGGATAGAAAGTGTTTCTGATTTTAATATTAATCAAAGAAAGATGTCACAGATAGGAGGTTAATTTATGACTGAAAATAGTCAAGAGTTTACTCATTTTAATGAAGCTGGTAGAGCTAAAATGGTTGACGTTAGTAAGAAGCCATTAACAGAGAGGAAAGCTATTGCTGAAGGTAAAGTTTATACTAGTTTTGAGACTATTAATCGGATTCAGGAAGCCAAGATTGAGAAAGGTGATGTATTAGGTGTGGCCCAGATTGCTGGTATTATGAATGCGAAAAAGACTAGTGATATTATCCCGATGTGTCATCCACTAAATTTGACTGGGGTTGATTTAGATTTTGAGATTAATGTTAAAGATAATTATATTAGAATTGTAGCTGAAGTGAAGATAAGTTCACAGACAGGAGTTGAGATAGAAGCTTTAACCGCAGTTTCAACGGCTGCTTTAACTATTTATGATATGTGTAAGGCGGTAGATAAAGGAATGGAGATTGATGAAATTAGGTTATTAAAGAAGACTGGTGGGCAGAGTGGTGAGTTTGTTAGAGAAACTGAATAAAATTAAGGAGTGATGTTGATGGCAGAAATTTTTGCAGTGTCAATTAGCGAGAACAAAGGAGAACAAAAGACTAATAAGGACTCTGTTACTTTAAAAGAGGATTATGGAATTATTGGTGATGCTCATGCTGGGGATTGGCATAGGCAGGTTAGTCTTTTAGCACAAGAAAGTATAGATAAGATGATAGAGAAAGGATTAGATGTAAGTGCAGGTGATTTTGCTGAAAATTTGACTACTAAAGGGATTGACTTACTTAGTTTAGAGATAGGTAGTCGAATTAGAATTAATAATGAAGTGGTACTTGAAATTACTCAACTGGGAAAAGAATGTCATGACCGTTGTGCTATCTATCACCAAGCAGGAGACTGTGTTATGCCTCGAGAAGGAATCTTTGCCAAAGTAATTCAAGGTGGTAAAGTACAGCCTAAGAATAAGATTGAAGTTATAAAAGAATAATTAAAAATAAAGTTAGAGATATAAAGAAAGGAGAAAAATAATGATTGATATTGATATAGCGTTAGAAAAGGTTTTGAATAGAGCTAAAATTAATGATAATGTTCGAGTACCTATTTTAGAATCTTTAGGCTTTGTAATTGCAGAAGAGATATATGCTAATGATACTATACCTCCATTTGATAAATCAGCAATGGATGGGTATGCAGTTAAATATATAGATACAATTGGGAGCACGAAAGTTGATCCAAACTTATTAAACTTAGTTGGTGAAGTTCCTGCTGGTCACCCTAGTGATTATCAGTTAAAGTCAGGGGAAGCATTAAAGATAATGACAGGGGCACCAATTCCTAAAGGGGCTGATGCTGTTTTAAGGAAGGAAAGGGCTCATCTAAAGGGGAATCAAATAGAGGTCTTAGTAGAGGTATCTAAAGGTAAAGATATTTGTCCTGCTGGTGAAGATGTAGAGAAAGGCGAGTTAATCTTTTCTCCTGGAACGAAGATAACACCAGCAGTAGTTGGCATGTTAGCAACATTAGGTTATGATGAAGTTACTGTCTATCGTCAGCCAGAAGTAGCAATCTTAGCAACTGGTGATGAACTGGTAGATATTAATGATGACTTAAAAGCAGGTAAGATTAGGAATAGTAACACCTATTCTATAGCAGCACAGGTTAAAACTTATGGTGGTAAGCCTAAAATTTTAGGTATCGGTAGAGATAAATTGACTAAACTGAAAGAAAAGATAAAATTAAGTTTAGAATCTGATATTTTAATTACTACTGGAGGAGTATCAGTTGGTGAATATGATCTTATACAGGATGTCTATAAAGAGTTAGGGATAGACATATTATTTAAAAAAGTAGCTATGAAGCCAGGAAAACCAGTAACATTTGGAGTTTATAACGATAAACCTGTTTTTGGGTTACCAGGCAATCCTGCGGCAGCAATGGTTGGATTTGAAATTTTTGTTAGACCGACATTACTAAAATTGATGGGGCAGCAAGATTTAAAATTTAAAAGGGTTACTGCAAAACTAAAAGAAAGTGTTGAGAAGAAAAAGGGAAGAAGACACTATCTTAGGACGATCCTTACTAGAAAGGATAATGAAAATTTTGTGAGTAAAGCAGGAACGCAAGGTTCTGGAGTGCTTCACACATTTGCTAATGCAAATAGTTTGGCAGTTGTTCCAAAGGATATAGAATATTTAGCAAAGGGAAGTGAAGTAGAAGTACTAACATTAGATAAGTGGTTTTAATTTTTAATTTAATCTAATATATTTTAAAGATGGAGGAATAATTATGTCAGATATACAGATGTCATTAGTTGAACACTTAACTGAATTAAGAAAAAAGTTGCTAATTTCTATTGGTGTTTTAGTTATCTTTTCAATAGGTAGCTATCTATTTGCAGAGCAGATAATAGATATATTAACTCATCCAGTTGGAAAAAAATTGGTCTATCTTACTCCTCCGGAAGCTTTTTTCACACAATTAAAAGTTTCTTTTTTCACAGGCTTTTTAGTAGCTCTACCAATTATTCTTTATCAATTTTGGAAGTTTATTTTACCGGGACTTAAAGGTAGCGAAAAGAAATCTTTATTGATATTAGTGCCTTTATCATATTTATTCTTTATAGGTGGAGCTGCTTTTGGATTTTTTGTAGTGATTCCTTTTGGTATTAAGTTCTTTTTAGGTTTCACATCTAATAATCTAGAAGCAATGTTTTCTTTAAGTAAGTATATTTCTTTTAGTTTTTGAGTTACCATTATTAATAACTCTATTAGTTAAATTAAATTTAATTACTTCTCAATTCTTAACTACTAATCGAAGATATGTAATAGTCAGTATTTTTGTTTTTGCTGCTATATTGACACCACCAGATATTATTTCACAAACTATGATGGCTTTACCATTAATTTTACTTTATGAGGGAAGTATTATTGTAGCTAAAATAATTGAATAAGATAAATAATAAATTTATTAAAGAATAAAGCCTGTGACTTTGATTAACATGAGGACACAGGCTGTTTTTTTATTATATTCTCTGGGATCCTTACTATTTAGAGTTCATTAGATTTGGCTGTTATTTAAATTTGATAATATAATGCTAGTGGATTACAAATACAATATTTTGTGATGATTGTCACAAAATATCCGGGACAAATATAACTTTATATTACAATTATTTTAAATTAAAAGGTATTACAGTAATAATAAGGAAATTATAATATAATAGATTAGAATCATAATTATGTACAATAAAATAGTATTTTAAATTTTAGAGGGCAAACCTGTTGAAAAGCAGGGACGCAAAGTTATGGGGCTAAATCCTTTAAAGGATTTAGCTTGCCAGACTGCATTTTAAGGCCCTTGAGGGGCCTTTTTTTATTTAAAAAGGAGGGGTAAGATGCGTTTAATTAATAAAGAAATGTTTGATATTGATGTCGAACGTACTTTGAAAAGCCGGCTATTATTGAAAACATTGATTTTTTCTGGAATATTGGGATTGATTGGTCTGTTATTACTAGGTGTCTTTACTTATAATACAGCGACAGATGGTCTTCAAAAATTATCTACTGAAAAATTAGAGACTATATCAAATGAGTTAAATTATTATTTTAATGAAGTTAATATGTCACAAGAAGAATTAATTAAGAATTTAGATGATCTTGATGCCAAGGAGAAGAAATACTTTCAAAATGGAACCGGACAGATTTATATAATAGATAAGCAAGGAAAAGTATTATATGGAAAATCCAGTGATAGCTTAAAACTTATTGATCATATTCAGGAAAATAAAACAAGCAGATTAGAATATGAGGTTAATAATAATAATATGATGGCCACTTATGAATATAATTCAGATTTAGGCTGGTATATAATAGTTGCAGATCAGATTAGTAATATGACACGGTTTAATAAAGATGTAGCTTGGACGATGATAATTACATGTCTTGTGGCTATGGCATTAATGGGGACAGGTGCTATTTTTGTAACTAATAATATTACAGGTCCTATTAATCAATTAGTAGATATTTTAAATAAGACAGAGCAGGGGGACTTGACTGCTCAAGTTAGCTTTGCTTATCGTGAAGATGAATTAGGAGTTTTAGGTACTACTTTTAATAATATGATTGATAAGCAGGGTGATATTATAAATCGAGTTAAGGTAGCAGCTCAAACAGTAAGTAGCTCTAGTGAGGATTTATCGACTACTATTGACGAATCAAATCAATATATTGGGACTACTACATCTAATATTACTGAGTTATCAGCTAGTATTGAAGAAATAGCATCAAACACTGAAATGGTTTCTTCATCAGCGGAAAGAATGAATACAACAGTTGATAATGGAAGCAAGTCTATTGAGCAAGCTGTTACTGAAATGGAGTCTATTCGCAATATGGTAGAGGAATCAGCAGGTATAATTGGGAATTTAGGTGAAAAGACAAAAGAGATTGAAAAAATTATAAATTTAATAAATAATATTGCAGAACAGACTAATTTATTAGCTTTAAATGCAACTATAGAAGCAGCTAGAGCAGGAGAACATGGTAGAGGATTTGCAGTGGTTGCAGAAGAGATTCAAAATTTGGCTGAAGAAACTTCTAATGCTACTAAAGATATAGCCCAATTAATTAGTGAAACACAAAAGGGTTCTGCGGAAGCAATAACAGCAATTGAAGAAGGAACGAAGGAAGTTGCAGTTGGAGAAGAAGTAATTACTAAAGCAGGTAATGCTTTTGAGGAGATAAATGAAGCCATAAGCGAAACAAGCTTTCAAATTAGAGATGCTAGTGCTGCGGCTCAACAAATGGCTGTTGGTGCTGATCAAGTAGTTGATTCTACTGAAAACATTGCTGATATGTCTGAAGAAATGAAAGAGACTTCTGAATCATTAGCTGAGGAAGCTACTGATTTAAAAGGGTTAGTTGATCAATTTAAAGTATAAGTTTTTTAGAAAATTCAAAACTTCTGTGATCAAAAAAAGTATATATTGTATTAATTTAGGATAAAAATGAGGAATTGTATTCTGGGTTAGAAGATTTGATTTTAGAAAGGAGATACTTGAAGATATGAAGTATAAAGAATATAAACGAAGTATAATTAGTGCAGTAATTACTTTCATTTTAATAATAGGCTTTAATGTTGTTCATTATTTTATTGCTGAAGAAGTTGAATTGATGGAAATATTACTTGAAATAGGTTTTGGTGTTGTATTAGGTGTAATAATTTGGTGGGGTAGTCTGCAATATGATAAGTTCAAATTATCTTCTCAACGATTAAAAGATTATCAAAAACAGTTAGAACATATTCTTAATAATGTAGAAGCAATTATTTGGTCTATTGATTTAAAAGAAGATAAAGTCTTTATTTCCGAAGATTGTAAGGATAAATGTGGTCTTACATATCGTGCTTTTATAGATGCATCAGATTTTTGGAAAAAAATTATTCATCCTGATGATTTAGAATTAATTAATAAACAAAGTGATGAATTATTGTCAGGAGAAACAATTAATGTTGAACATCGCATAAAGGATTCTAATAGAGAAGTTCATTGGGTTAAGACTAGCATAACACCTAGTTTAGATTCAAATAATGAAATGTATAAACTTGATGGTATTATGGTAGATATAACGAAACGAAAGCAAATGGAAGAAAAGATTACCCATATGGCTTATCATGATTCATTAACTAACTTACCTAACCGGAACTTGTTAAATGAAGAACTTAATAAATTATTAAAAGAAGCTAAAAATAATCAGGAAAAATTAGCCATTATATTTCTTGATTTAGATCGTTTTAAATTAGTTAATGATACGATTGGACATGATGCTGGAGATCTAGTATTAAAAAAAGCAGCAAAAAGATTAATTGAATGTACACGTGAAGATGATATAGTAAGTAGATTTGGTGGCGATGAATTTGTTATTATAATGAAAGAAATTGAGAGAAAACAAGTTAAAAAGGTAGTTAATAGAATTATTCGTGAATTTTCTAAGCCACTTAATATAAATGAGTATGAAATAATTATAACTCCTAGTATTGGGATTAGTGTTTATCCAGAGGATGGCAATAATGTAGATGAACTAATTAGATACGCTGATATAGCAATGTATTCAAATAAGAATGAGAAAAAAGTTGACTATAAGTTTTATGACTCTAATTTAAATGTAATACTTTTACAAAAGGCTAAAATAGAAAATAGATTAAGAAATGCAATAGAGAATAATGAACTTAGACTTCATTATCAGCCACAAGTAAATTTAAATACAGGTGAAGTTATAGGAGTAGAAGCATTAATTCGTTGGCAGAATTCTGAATTAGGACATGTTTCTCCTGGAGAATTCATTCCAATAGCAGAAGAGTCGGGTCTTATTAAACCTATTGGCAAGTGGGTTCTACAGACTGCCTGTAAACAGAATAAAGCTTGGCAAGATGCTGGTCTACCTCCGATGAATATGTCAGTAAATGTTTCTAGGAGTCAACTTTTTAATAAAGGATTTCTAAATACTGTAAATCAAGTAATAGAAAGAACTCAGCTTGATCCTAAATATTTAGAATTAGAAATTACTGAAAGTAGTAGAAATGATATAGAAGAATTAATTTCTATGTTAAAGCAGTTAAAAGAGATAGGATTTAAGATAGCTTTAGATGATTTTGGAACTGGTTATTCATCATTAAGTATTTTGGATGATATTCCTCTAGATAATTTAAAGATTGATCGGAGTTTCATTCAAGATATTTCAAAAGATAAAAACAAAACAGCACTTGTAAAGAATATAATTAACATAGGTAATGATTTAAATCTTAATATAATTGCGGAAGGTATAGAAACTACAGAACAACATAACTTTTTAAAACAAAATAATTGTAATATTGGACAAGGGTATTTATTTGAACGGCCAGTGTCAGGTGAAAAGATAGAACAATTATTAAATGTTAATAAGGTAAGTTGATAATTACAATTATTAATAATCTTTCATTATAGCTGCTTCTTCACAAGGCATTCCATCTGCTTCATAAGAGATTCTTAAAATGTACAAAGAAATTGATCATTAGATCAATTTCTTTGTATTTTGACTTTAAACAGTATATAATAGTAATAGAATAACAGTCCATTCATGGCATTTGCAAATTTTGCAAAGTCTTATAATTATTATAGGATTTCATGAAGTTAATGGATAATGTTTAAATAATCTTTAATTTATTAAATGAAAGAAGGTGATTTATATGAATGGAAAGAAACGCAAAAATATAAAGTCTGGACTTAATGTTTCAGTTGTGCAAAAACAAGACCAACGTTCAGGGAAATTAACTGATGGTGTAGTTAAGGATATTTTGACTAACTCTGCTACTCATCCACATGGAATTAAGGTGCGTCTTGAGAGTGGAGTAGTTGGTAGAGTAAAATCTATTAATTCTTAAAAGTTAAGATTTTTAAAGAAGCCTTTGGATAAATTCAAAGGCTTTTTTTAATTGGATAATATTAGAGGAGTATGTTTGTTGAAATAGAATGTTAATTTTACACTTATAAATTAGGAGGTTACTAGTGAAGAAAAAAGTGGTTTTAGTACATGGCTATAATAAAAATCAAAAAGATATGTTAGTCTTAAAAGAAAATTTGGAAGAGCTAGGTTATGACGGAATTTTAGTTGACTTACCATTAACATTTAAAAGAATTAAATATTGTACTTCTATTTTTGAAAAGAAAGTGGACCAAATTATATATAATTTATGTGAAAATGAAAAAATTAGTCTTGTAGGCCATAGTACAGGTGGATTAGTAATAAGAAATTTTTTATCAAATATAAAATATAGAGATAAAATAGATAGATGCGTTTTAATAGCTACTCCAAATCAAGGAAGTCAATTGGCTAATATAGCTTCAAAATTATCTAATACATTTACTAATGTTTTTAAAACCTTAGATTCATTACATCCTGATAATGTTAAAGATTTAGGATTAAGAAGCTTAGATCCTATTGAAATAGGAGCAATTGCTGGCGACAAGAGTAATCTGATACTAGGAAAGCTATTACCAGAGGGAAATGATGGTAGAGTTCAAGTTAGTTCAGTTAAGTATGAAGGATTAAAAGATTTTATTGTTGTTTCGCATGGTCATAAAGATATTCATTATAATTTTAAAACAGCAGAATTAGTTGATTCATTTTTGAAAAAGGGAAAATTTGAAATTACTCTTTGAGTTAAATTACCTCTTTAAAAGTGTAGTTTGTTTCTATATTTTAACAGGTGATTAATATCTTCATGTAGTAATAATATAAATAAGAAGGGATCTTTAACTAAATTAGTAAAAGAAATTATTATTAAATTTCAACTATTAATTGTAGAAGTACACAAGGATTTTGTGTACTTTTTTATTTTAAAAGAATAATATTAAATAAAGTATTAGACTATATTAATAAAGAGAAAATTGTTAATATTATTTTATATTAGATTTAAAAGAAAGGAGGTTTAAAGTAAATGTCTGAAATTATTCCAATTAAAATGTTATATAAGTATCTTCATTTTTCTAAAGAACCTATTCAAGAATGGGATAATAGTACTGATTTATTAAAATTTCTTTATGAATTACATGATAAAGATGGTACAGTATTAATTGATAAAAGCACAAAAGTTAACACGAATTATAGAGATTATGGTAAGAAAGTTTATAACCGGGGAAAGAAGAGGCTTTTAGAGAGAATTGAGAAGTTAAAAGAGGTAGCAGAGAAGAATAATATTATGGTTACAGGAGGAAAAGAGAATCAAACTGGAATTATTAATTTTTTAGAAGATCCTATCTTTGGATGGGCAGGAAAATATATTGTAGCCTGGGATGGAATAACCGGAGAAGTATTAGCAGAAGATGCATTCTTTTCAATGACACATGTGCTTGAAGCAGAATCTGATCTTAAGTGTTCTATAGAATTAACAACTAATTTATATTATAAACAAGCCTGTCAGGTTTTAATAAATTTTTTAAAAGATCTTATTTTACCACTTTATTTTTGTGATAATATAGATGATTTTAAAGATTGGAAAGCAGGTGATTATAAAGTACCTCCAATGAAAGGGGAAGAAGGGATTTTGTCTAAATTAGTTAATGGAGGTGTTCTACCTAAGAAAACATCTGAGTATATTGAAGAACTTTATGATGCTTTATATGCTTATGTTGATGGAAGTGAACATTTTTTAATTAATAAAGGGTTACACTCAGATGATTGGCTAGGACATTCTTTTAAACAGGAAGTTTTCTATAAATGGTGTGGATTTATTGCTGAAACTATTTCCATAGGAATGCATTTAATGAGGTTAAATATTAATCAGTATAAAAATAGTGAAAGTATATAAAATTAATATAAAATAAAGTTTTGCAAATTCTGTATCTTTACAATATAATATAAGGAAAATACATATATCTAAGTTTAATTTAAATTTACTTAGAATTAGTCGAAAAGGAGTGGTATTATTAATAAATCAGAATTTATTACTGCAATTAATTGCATGGACGGGCGTGTGCAAGTCCCAGTAATTGAGTGGTTAAAGCAAGAATTTAATAGTAAGTATGTAGACATGATTACTGAACCAGGACCTAATTTAATCTTAGCAGAAAGTAGTCCTGAAACAAAAGTTAATTCTATTAAAGAACGAGTTGAGATTTCTGTTGAACAACATGGTTCTAACTTAATAGCAGTAGTTGGTCATTATGATTGTGCAGGAAATCTTGCTGAAAAAGAAGAACAGATTAAACATATAAAGAGTTCTATAGAGTTAGTTAAATCTTGGGGGTTTGAGGTTGATATTATAGGTTTGTGGGTTAATAAAGAGTGGCAAGTTCAGAAAGTAGCATAGAGTAAAATAATAAATTTTAATAAAAAAAGCAGACCAATTGGTCTGCTTTTAATCTTTAATCTTATATCCGATTTTGAATAGGTAAGTAGTAATTAATAAAAGAATTACAAATAAAGTACTTATAATTAATAATGAGAAAGATGGAGCAATATCTGATTGGTCGATAAATGAATATCTTACTACATCAACCATATAAAAGACCGGGTTAAATAATGAAACTTTACTCCAAATACCTGGTAATGATTTAACAGAATAAAAAACTCCACTTAAAAAAGTTAAAGGGGTAATAAAGAAGTTAGAAAAAATTGAAACATGGTCAAACTTTTCTGCCCACAGCCCGGCAATTAAGCCTAAAAGCGAGAAAGTTCCTGCAACTATTGTAGCAGTAAGCAATAAAAGCAGAGGATGAATAATTGTACCACCATAAAACAAGATAGAAACTAAATATATTGAAGTTCCTACTGCCAATCCTCTAGCGATTCCCCCAATCATCATTCCTAAACTTAGTTCAATATGAGAAAAAGGTGCTAATAATAACTCAACAATAGTTCCTTGATATTTAGAAACTATCAAAGAAGAAGAGGTATTAGCAAAAGAGTTTTGAATTATTCCCATAATCATTAAGCCTGGAACAATAAATTGAATATAAGGTACTGAATAACCTAAGACTTCTTTACTTCTAAATGAATATGAAAATATAATTAAGTAAAGTGAAGTAGAGATTAATGGTGCAAAGATAGTCTGAATTGACACTTTAATAAAACGCAATATTTCTTTTTTAACTAAAGTATAGAATGCAGTATAATTAATCTTTTTCCCCTCCTAAATTGGTTAATTTTAAGAAAACATCCTCTAGTCTAGCACTGGAGATATCCATATCTTTAATTTTTAAATCTGATTTATAGACTTGATTCATAAAATTAATTAAATTTTCTTTTGTTAATTCTATATTGATCTGCGGTGGTTCTTCGTTAATTTCATATTGATAATTATTTAAAAAGTTAGGTGCATTCGATATCTTGTTATCTAACTTCAGTTGTATAATCTTTTTATCAATAGAATTAATTAAATTTTCTTTGGTATCTACAGTTATCACATGACCTTTATCCATAATAGCTATTCTATCACAAAGTGCTTCGGCTTCCTCTAAATAATGAGTAGTTAAAATAATAGTCTTTCCTTCATTATTTAGCTTTTTAACATATTCCCACATACTATTTCTTAACTCTACATCAACTCCAGCAGTAGGCTCGTCCAAAACTATTATTTCCGGATCATGAACTAATGCTTTAGCAATCAGTAATCGTCTTTTCATTCCTCCAGATAAACTTCTAGCATAAGCGTTAGCCTTATCCTGAAGGCCTAATGCTGTTAATATTTCATCGATTCTTTCTTCATTATTTTTAATATTAAAGTATCCAGATTGTAACCTTAAAGATTCACGAGGATTAAAGTAAGGATCAATTACTACTTCTTGAGGTACTATTCCCAGTTTTTGTTTAGTAAATCTATAATTCTTAACCACATCTTTACCTAAGACCGTAATTGAGCCGGAATCTTTATGGGCTAAGCCAGCCATAATCTTAATTAAGGTACTTTTGCCAGCACCATTTGGTCCTAATAATCCGAAAAATTCTCCTTTCTTTATTTCTAAACTAACATTAGTCAGTGCTTGTACATCACCATAACTTTTACTAAGATTTTCTATTTTAATAGCTGTTGTCATTGAAGACTCCTTTCTAGTGGTTACTTATATTTTGCTAGAATCATTATAATACTTTTGGTATTAATAATCAAATCTAATTAATTTAAGATAATTTCACAATATTTAAATTAATTCTTTTTTAGAAAGAATATAAAGTATTACAAATCCAATTATTACAAATAGTATAGTTAATATACTTTGTAACGTTAAGCTCATAATTCATACCTCCCTTTAGTAATTTAGCTTTTTAATAATAGTGTTATCATTATTTGTGGACAATAATAGCATAATCAGGAAAGGGGAATTATGACTCTAATGAAAATTATTATTGAAATAATAATTCAAACAATATTAGCTTTCTTTTCTATTCTATTCTTTACTAGAATTTTAGGGAAACAACAAATTGCCCAATTAAGCTTTCATGATTATGTTAATGGTATCACCTTTGGTTCTATTGCTGCAACTATGACTACAGATTTTAATCAACGTACTTGGCATTACTTATTAGGACTGACCTTATTTGCTATTTTAACTTTTTTAATGGAATGGATTACACTTAAAAGTCGTAAAGCACGAAAAGTAATAGAAGGGGAACCGCTAATATTAGTTCATAATGGTAAAATATTAGAAGATAATATGAAAAAAGCCCGTTTTAATTTAAAAGAATTGAATTCTCAATTAAGAAGTAAAGATATATTCAATGTAGATCAGGTTCAATATGCCATCTTAGAAACAGATGGGAGTGTAAGTGTCATGCCTAAGCCAGAGTATAAATCGGTCACTGTTCAGGATATGGGTATAAGCTTTTCTCCAGAAGCTATACCTACTTCGGTTATTATTGAAGGTAAGTTAATTTTACCTAATCTTAAACAACATGGCCTAAGTCGAGCCTGGTTAAAAGAGCAGATTCAAACCCATGGAGTTAATGATCTTCAAGAGGTATTTACGGCAGCTTATGATCCTATTAAACAAAAACTATATATTGATCTTTATGAAGATGATTTAGGCAAAGATAAAGTTGATATTAGTGAAACATATAATACTAAGGATCAATCTTGATCCTTAGTATTAATTCATTCTTATTCTTTAGTTTTTTTAGCAGGAGTTAATTCTTTACTTATTTCTGTTAACTCTTTAGCCATTTCTCGTTGATAATCAATAGTCATCCATCCAAATAAAGCCGGCATACTTTGAGGTGGCGGTGCCCCCATTTCACGTTCTGGGTCATGATTAACATCTTTTTTAACCATAGGTTTATTCCTCCTTATAGTTTTTCATAGTATAACCCTTTAACTACTTTGTAATTCTACTATTCTGTGATATAATTATTTTTAAATGTTAAGAAAGGAGGATAGATATGGCACAGAAAAAAGTACTACTTTTAGTCAGTTTAATGGGAGAGACATTACTTAAGAATGGAGCAGAAACTTATCGAGTTGAAGAAACTGTAAGAAGGATAGGGAATGCCTATGATTTTGTTAAGACTGAAGTTTTTGCTCTACCAACAGGAATATTCATTTCATTAGAAGACCAAGCAGGAGATAGTTGGACTAGAATTAAAAGGATTAAATATCAGACTACTAACCTACAAAAGGTAGCATTAGTGAATAATCTTTCTCGGCAAATTACTGCTAAAAACCTTAATTTAGATCAAGCTTGGTTGAAGTTAGAAGAGATAAATCAATTTAAAACCAGTTATTCAGAAGTTACTTTTTATTTAGCTGCAGGAATAGGTAGTTTAACTTTTTCTTATCTAGTATATGGCTTGGGTTATGAATTAATCCCTACATTTTTAGGTGCGCTATTACTTGAGTTTTGGCTTAGAAGCAGTAATATTAATAAATTTATGTCTGAAGTAGTTGGAGGAGTAATAGCAGCAACAGTAGGTGTTAGTACTAGTTATTTTCTTCCTGCTTTAGATCCTAATGCAATCATTTTAGGAATCGTAATTTTATTAGTACCAGGAGTAGCAGTTACTAATGCTGCTAGAGATATTATTAATGGAGATGCTTTGTCTGGAATTGTAAGAGGTATGAATGCTTTGTTGACAGCATTAGCAATAGCATTAGGAGTAAGTTCAATTTTAGGAATTAATATTTTATTTTAAGAGGTGTAGAAAATGGTCATAAAGATTTTAAATGTATTTTTAGCTACAATTGCTTTTGGAATTATTTTTAAATTACCTAAAAAAGCATTATTTAATGCTGGATTGGCGGGTGTTTTAGGTTGGGCAGCATATAATTTTGCATTAGGTTATGCTGATAATCAAATATTTGCTAGCTTTATAGGAGTAGTAGTAATTACAATTATAGCTGAGGTTAGTGCTAGATTATTAAAAGAACCAGCCACTTTATTTATAGTAGCAGGGATTATTCCTTTAGTTCCTGGAAGTCAAGCATATTTTACGATGTTAAATTTAATTGAAAAAGATTATCAAGCTGCAATTGAGACAGGTATTGAGACTCTTTTAATTGCTGGAGCTATGTCTGCAGGTATAATCTTTGTAGGGATCTTGGTTACACTAAAAAATAAAGAGCTAGATTGACATTTCCCACCATTTTTTATTATTCCTTTCAAATTAGAAATCTAAAATTCAATACTTATTAAGAATCCCCCTAATTCTATAAATGATTTATTTCCTTTATTAAATTTGGTTATAATAACTTTAATTTAGGATTTATTATTAAGTCTGTATTAGCTAATATTATATCATATAGATAATTAGGGGGATTTTATGAATTTAAATAAAGAAGCTTTAGCTCCAGGACTCACTTATGAGCAAGAATTAGAGTATATGAAACTAAGTCCTTTTGAAGTGACGGGCATATTAAAAGATAAGGCTGAAAATGCATGTCAGCGACTTATATCTCAAGGAAAAGAATGTGAAGTTTTGAATGCAGGCAGAGGAAACCCCAACTTTTTGAATACAATAGGCAGAAAGGCTTTTGCTAAGTTAGTCTTATTTGCTACAGAAATGGCAGGTAAAGATACTAAAAAAAATTCTTTAGGATGGAGACCAAATAAGAGAAGAATAGCTGAAGAGTTAGATATTTATTTAAAAGAGGATGGGAGTGAAGAGGCACTTTTTTTAAAAGATGCAATTAATTATGCAGAATCTATCCTTGAGTTAAATCCTAATGATTTTGTATTTGAATTAACTGATGCTGCTTTAGGTGATTTCTATCCCGATCCTCCAATAATCTATCCTAATATTGGGAAGATAGTTGATAATTATCTTACAGATGTTATTATGCCTAATAATAGACCAGCTGGTGAATTTAGTCTATTTGCCACAGAAGGTGCTACGGAGGCTATGGTCTATTCGTTTAAATCATTAAAAGAAAATCATATTATTCATCCTGGAGACTGGATTGCTACGATTACACCTATCTTTGCTCCATATTTAGAAATTCCAGTTTTAGAGAGTTATAAATTAATTAATGTAAAGATTAAAGAAAGTGAAGATATGGAATGGCAGATTCCAAATAAAGAGCTTAAGAAGTTAGAAGATGAACGAATAAAGATCCTCTTTTTAGTTAATCCAACTAACCCAACATCAGTAGGAATTAGCCGTCAAACTATTAATAAGATAGCTGACTTAGTAAATACTAAACGGCAAGACTTAATTATTATTACAGATACAGTTTATGCTAATTTTGTAGATGATTTTTATTCTTTAGTTAGTGTAATACCCAAAAATACTTTATGTATTTATTCATATTCTAAATACTTTGGAGTGACCGGATGGCGATTAGGGGTTATTATGCTTTATGAGGGTAATGTAATTGACCGACTTATTGCTAACCACCCCGATGATATAAAACACAAGTTAAATGAACGATATGGTATAATCTCTACTGAACCAGAGAAGATTAAATTTATAGATCGTTTAGAAATGGATAGTCGAGATGTTGCTTTAGCACATACTGGTGGCTTGTCTGGACCTCAACAGGCTATTATGTGTATATTTTCATTATTTAATCTGATGGACTATGGTAGAGCATATGAGAATTCTATAAAAAAAATATTAGATGATCGTATTCAGACCTTATATACTTATTTTCCGGGAGGATATCAATATTTAAAAGGAAGTAATAAAACTCATTATTATTCATTGATTAATATCGTTACTTTGGCTAAAGAAAAGTATGGGAAAGACTTTTCTAAATATTTAACCGAAAAATTTGTAGCTCTCGATTTTATTACTAAATTAGCTTCCGAGAGGGCCATAATCTGTTTACCAGGAGCAGGATTTGCTGGACCTGAGTGGACATTACGTGTATCACTAGCTAATTTATGTAATCAAGATTATTTAAAAATTGGTAAAGCTATTATTGAAACTTTAGAAGATTATTATAAATATTATCAGAAGAATTAAATTTAAGATAATTTTTGCTATTGAAATTATTCTATTTAATCATTGAAAGTTGCACTCTTAAGTAAGTTATATAATTAACTTCAATTAATTATCATCTAAAAATAAAAATACTTTTTATGAGTTCAGCATAGTATATTATTAGCATATATTTTAAATAATAGTAATAATATGGTCTGTATATAATAAATTCAATAAAAGAAGGGGAGGTGCCTCATGGATTTAGCAACGCGTACTATTAATAATTATGAAGAATATTTAAATCCTGCTTTAGCTAGATTATTTAGGTTTATGGGTTTAGATGACATTGAAGTTGAAGCAGAAGGGATTAGAATTAAGGATTCCAATGGGAATGAGTATATTGATTGTTTAAGTGGATATGGCAGTCTTAACTTTGGACACAGTCCTCAGGAAATAGTAACTGCTGTAAAAGAACAACTAGACAAGATGTCTTTATCTAGTAAAGTACTTTTTAATCATCATTTAGCAGACTTTTCTGCTAAATTAGCAGAAATTACTCCAGGTGATTTACAATACTCTTTTGTCTGTAATAGTGGAACTGAAGCTGTCGAAGGAGCTTTAAAGTTAGCAAAATTATATACCAATAAAGCAGAGATTATTTCTACAGTTAACTCCTTTCATGGTAAGAGTATGGGTTCATTAAGTGCAACTGGTCGAAAACAATATAAAGAACCATTTAAGCCTTTAGTACCTAATTTTAAACATGTACCTTTTGGAGATTTAAAAGCATTAATTAAAGCAATTACCTCAGAAACAGCAGCAGTTATCATAGAACCGATTCAAGGAGAAGGTGGAATTGTACTACCACCTGCCGGATATTTACAAGGGGTTAGATCTCTTTGTGATCAAAAAAATATTTTAATGATTGTGGATGAAGTACAGACAGGATTAGGTAGAACCGGAACTAATTTTGCTGTAGAAGCTGAAGGTGTAGTTCCAGATATAATGGCTTTAGCCAAATCTCTAGGAGGAGGGGTAATGCCTGTAGGAGCTTTTATTGCTCGAACTAAGGTCTGGGAACCATTTTTAGAAGCACCTTTAATTCATACTTCAACTTTTGGTGGTAATCCGCTAGCAGCTGTAGCTGGTAAGAAAGCTTTAGAAATTTTGGAAAGAGATAATTTAGCTTTAAAAGCCAAAGAGATGGGAGAATTATTTTTAAATAAATTAAAAAGTTTACAAGTTCAGTACCCAGAATTAATCAAAGACGTTAGAGGTAGAGGGTTAATGATTGGAATTGAATTAATGAATGAAGGTATTGGTGGGATGTTAATTTCTGAATTGACTAATCGTCATTTGCTAGCAGCCTATACTCTTAATCAACCACGAGTAATTAGAATTGAACCACCACTGATTATTACTTCAGAAGATATAGAAGAAATAATGGATATCTTTAATGATGCCTTTGCAGCAGTTGCTGCTTTAAATTCTGTTGGTGAAAGTATAAGTTAGGAGGAAGATAAAATGCCTTATGTAGAAAGTTCAATCTTAATTAATGGATCAGTTGAAGAGGTTTATGAAATAGCTAAAGAGATGGAAAGATACCCGCAATTTATGGAAGATGTAATTAGTGTAGATGTAATTAATAGAGAGGAGAATACCACGATTACAGCTTGGGTAACCGATATTGATGGGAAAAAGATAGTTTGGAAAGAAAGAGATATATTTGATTTTGATAATAAGGTTATTCATTATGAGCAGATTGAAGGTGATCTTAAGGAATTTACCGGTGAATGGAGATTTACACCAATAAATGATGCTACAAAAGTGGTATTGACTGTTGATTTTGAATTTGGAATTCCTATGATAGCACCACTTTTGAACCCTGTATTAAAGAAAAAAGTTATCTCTAATTCTGAAGCTATGTTATCTGCAATTAAAAGTGAAATAGAAAGAGAAGATCCTACTACTAAATGTTCCTAATTATATTTAAATAATTATCTATGTTATTATTTACACATCTAAAACATAGGTTGTTAGTAGGATAGATTTAAAGGAGCAGATGTGATGAAATCTATGGTGTCAAAATTAAAGAGAGTTAAGAAAAATCTAACTTCGTCACCTAATCATCAGGCTATTATCTATGGAGCTAATGAAATAGGCTTCCAATTAGCTGAACAGTTAACTAAGTTAGATAGAGATGTAGTAATTATTGATGAAGATAATCAAATGTTAAAACGAATTCAAGAAAAGATAGATGTAATGACTTTAGTAGGTAGTGGGGTAAATATAGAGACATTAAATCAGGCCGGTATTAATAAGACAGAATTAATATTAGCAGTTTCTAATAATGATGACAAGAATATATTAACATCAATTTATGCTAAACGATTAGGAGTAGATAGAATCATTACTAAAGTTAATAATTATGATTATTTAACCGATAACAAAGCTTTAACTATAGATGATCTAGGGATAGATTTAATAGTAAACCCTTGTCAAATAGTAGTAGAGCAGATTATGGATTTAATTAAGCCTACAATGAAGACAGGAATAGAGAGCTTTGTCGGTGGGAAGGTTCAACTTTCTGAGGTTACAGTTTCTCACCGCAGTCCTCTGGCTTTTAATCTTATTTCTCAAGTAGAATTACCCACTAATGCCTTAATTATCTGTATTTTGCGGAGGAATAGATTATTTATTCCTCATGGTGAACATAAGATTTATCCTGGTGACACTGTTTATATTCTAGGTAAAAAAGGATTTAGAACTAAGTTAGGTCAACTATTAAGCAAGCCTCAGAATGAAAAAGAAAAGATAGTATTAACTGGAGGAAGTGATGTGAATTATCATTTGGCAACTTCTTTTAAGCCCAAACATGCTATTTTGACTTTAATAGAAGAGGATGAAACTAGGTGTGAAGAATTAGCAGAAGAATTATCAGATGTTTTAATCTTAAATGGGAAGCCTATAAATCTAGACTTGCTTAAAGAAGAAGGTATAGATCAAGCTGACTTTTTTGTGGCAGCTGGTAATAAAGATGAAGAGAATTTATTGACAGGTTTAGTAGCTAAGGAATTAGGAAGCAAGAATGTAATTACTATTGTCAATAGTTTGGAGTATAGTTATTTTAGTGAAATTGTTAATGTTGATACGATTCTTAGTCCGCAAATTTTAGTTTTAGAACGAATTTTGGATTTTTTGCATCAAGGACAAGTCAGTACTGATAATATTTTAAATGGACAGATGCGTTTATTAAAGATTGAAGTTCCTAATAAAATTGCTAAAAAGGGTGTTAAAGTGAAAAAATTGCATAAATCATCGGATTTAATAATTGGAGTAATCAAGAGAGGTAAAGAATTAATCATTCCTGATGGTCAAACAGAATTAAAAGTTAAAGACAAATTATTGATTTTTACTTTAGCAGCGAAGAGCAATATCAAACGTGAGTTATTTGGTGATTATTAAGGAGCGAATAATATGAGGCTTAAGATTGTCTTTAATATATTAGGTAAATTACTTATATTCGTTGGTTTAGCTATGGTGCTACCGTTATTGGTAGCATTATTTTATAGGGAAATTGATGTTTTATCTTTTGTGGTTTCTATGGGGTTAACCATAAGTATAGGTAAGATTATGCAGAAGTTCTCTTTTTCTCAGCAAGAGATTAGACATAGAGAAGGGTTTGCTATAGTTACCTTAGGCTGGATTTTAATTTCGATTTTTGGTGCTATTCCTTTTATGCTATCAGGAATCTTCGATAATTTTGTTGATGCTTTCTTTGAAAGTGTTAGTGGCTTTACTACTACAGGTGCAACAGTTATTATGTCATTAGAAAGCTTATCTCATAGTATTCTTTTTTGGCGGAGTTTAAGTCATTGGTTAGGTGGAATGGGGATTATCGTGATGTCCATTGCCATCTTACCTGAATTAGCAGGTTCGATGCAATTATTTAAAGCTGAAGTTCCAGGGCCTGTTCATGATAGATTAAGACCGAGGATTAAAGAGACGGCAAAGACTCTATGGGTGATCTATTTATTATTAACAGTTATTCAAATTTTACTCTTATGGCTAAATGAAATGCCAATCTTTGATGCTGTAATTCATGCTTTTGGTACAGTCTCTACTGGTGGTTTTTCCTCTCGTACTTTAAGCGTTAGGGCATATGATAGTTTGATTATTGAAGGGATTATGGTTGCCTTTATGTTTTTAGCTGGGACTAATTTCACTTTACATTATCAAGTTTTACGAGGAAATATTAAAGCTTTGTTTAATAATAAAGAATTTAGATTTTATCTCTTTTTAGTCAGTACAGCAATTATTCTAATTACTATTAATCTACGATTACAAGTCTATAAGAGTTTAATTGAATCTATTAGATATGCTGCATTTCAAACATTGTCTATCATTAGCACGGCTGGATTTGCTACAGTCGACTATGACATCTGGCCGCCATTTTCTCGGGGGATATTATTAGTATTAATGTTTATCGGTGGTTCAGCCGGTTCAACAGCAGGTGGAATTAAGGTAATAAGAATCTATGCATTAATGAAGAAAGGATTTCAAGAATTATATAAATTAATACACCCTCGGGCAGTGACTTCATTAAAAATAGGTAATAGGGCGGTTTCTGAAGAGGTTTCTACTAGCATTTTAGGATTCTTCTTTTTATATATTATAGTTTTTGTAGTAGCAGCTATCACTTTAACTTCATTTGGAATAGATATAGTAAGTTCAGTTTCAGCAGTAGCAGCTACATTAGGCAATATTGGACCAGGATTAGGCTTAATTGGTCCCTTGAAAACTTATATTTCTCTTCCTGTAACTGGTAAGTTACTTTTATCTTTTTGTATGTTATTAGGGAGATTAGAGATTTATACTGTTTTGGTATTTATGTTATCAGGATTTTGGAGGAAGTAGTTAAGGATATCTGTCCATAATTCATTGATATATTTAATTTTTTCTAAATTAAGAAGGAAAATAATTATTTTAGATGAAATATATTATAAAGAAAGTATGATATATCTATTTACATTTAATGTAATTTATTGTATAATATGTATTAAGGATACATAGAGGGGTTAATAAAAGGATGAAAGGTGATTTGTAGATGGAAGATAAAAAGACATTTGTAGAGATAGTTTCTGTTTTAGAAGAATTAAAGATTTTACATGACCAATCTAGTAATGATAAATGTAAGCATTTTATTAAATTAAAGTTACAAGAAGTTTATTATAAAGCATCAAGGAATAATATGAATAAATTAGCAGAAGCTAGTAATGAAATCTATCAAATAATTAATTAAAGTTTAATAAGTATAGATTGGATTAAACAGAAATAAAATATAAAGACCTACCGGTTTAAACTGGTAGGTCTTTATATTTTTGGATCTATTATATTTTTTGTAAAATAAGCAGGAAAAAAGGTTAATTTTATAGAAGTTCATTTAAAGGATGCTAATTTTAGGTGTTAGCTTTTAATTATTAAAAGTGCACTTTATGGGAATAATAAACTTAGGCACCTTAATATTGAAAAGTGTTGAATATTATTTTGAAAGGTGGTAATTAAATATGTCGGATAAAAGCGCAGTTAGAGTTACAATACAAGGAAGAGTACAAGGGGTAGGATATAGAACCTTTGCTCATCAAAAATCAACTCAATTAGGTCTTACAGGTTACATAAGAAATTTAGGAGGTAATGAAGTTGAAGTAGTTGCAGAAGGTGAAGAAGGTTCATTAGAACAATTAATTGATTTTTTAGAAGTAGGACCTACTAGAGCTGAAATTGAAGAAGTAGATACAGAATGGATTGATTATACTGGTGACCATATAAGATTTGCTATTAAATATTAGTTATTAATTTAAAGAAGGATTCTAATCTTTCATCTAGAATTAATATAAAGGTTAATTGATAATAAGTTTATAAGTATATATTTTTAATATATAAATATATATATTAATGAATGAAGGTAAAATTAGTGAAGGTGAAAGAGGCAGGAGGAATTACAAATGAATATAGCTAATAGGTTGACTTTTAGCAGAATTTTAATAATTCCCATATTCCTATTTGCTTTTTTTGTGCAATTTAAATATCATTTATTGGTAGCTGCAATCATATTTTTTTTATCAGGGCTAACAGACCTTTTTGATGGATATATAGCTAGGACTTATAATCAGGTTTCAGAATTAGGAAAATTGTTAGACCCTTTAGCTGATAAATTAACGATGATTACAGTATTTGTTGCATTAGCTATAAATAATTTGATTCCAACGTGGGTTTTAGTTATAGTTCTTGCTAGAGAAGGGATTATTCTACTTGGGGCTATGTTAGTTTATTCCAATAAAGCTGATATAATCAATCCAAGTAAGTTTGGTAAATATGCTACATTTTCTCTTTATGTAACAGCTTTTGCTTATATAATTAAATGGAAAATGTTTCAGTATTTTTCTTTTTTGGCTATACCATTAACTTTAATTTCAGGGATAGATTACTGTATTAAAGCATATAATAACTTGTTGAATGGATAGATTTAAAAATCTATCCATTTTTTTATGTTTTCTCCTCCAATAAATGTAATTATTTCAAAAAAATGAAGGTAAAATATAATGATGACCAGAAATAAGTAATATAAAATAATTTAAAATTTATTTGGAGGTGTAATTATGTCTGAAGCTTATGATTTAACAAAAGTGATGACAATTTCTGATATGGCTTATGCTATTTTATCTCAAAATGCGGCCCCATTACATTATAAAGAAATATATGAGGAAATAAGTAAGGTAAAGAAAGTTAAGAATCCGGGGTCTGTTCAATCTTGTATTTATGCTCACAATCTATTTATTCGAATGGGAGATGGTTATTGGGGCTTAATGGAATGGTTATTAAATGGATTAACATTTATTTATTCTCTAAGTCCTTTAGAATATGAGAGAAGAGTATTAAATGTTAATTACGATCATGAATTATATTTTCCAGGATATATCCAAGAAAAAAGATTAATCTTTAATATTAAAGGTAGGGAGTATGAGTGTTCACGAAAAGATAAAAGAACTTTTATTATGAAAAAACTTTATAATAATGAAATGATTAGGCCTCGTGATAGAATGATAATTAAAATTTTAGATGTTAATAATTTCAAATATGAAATAGTTGATGTTAAAAAACAAGGATTTGAGTTAAATTTAGTAGATCATAATAAAAAGATTAGAGACTTAGCATTTAAGGTTTTAAAAGAAGAAAGAAGAATTATGAGTAGCACAAGAATATTAGAAAACATATTAACTAAAGATTTAAAAGTAAAAGATTTAAAGAATAAGTCTAATTTAGGGCCGATTTTACCTCTATCAGAAGGTTTAAGTGATGATAATAGATTCAAGGAGAAATTACCTGGAATGTTTACATTGAATTTATAATCTTTTATTAGTGAATTGAAGGACTTCTATTACTAGTAGAGAATAACACTAAATAGTGAATAGTTTAGTAAAATTATTAGATTTTAAGGAGGAAAAAGCTTGAATTGCAAATGTAGAGTAGATTTAAGCGAATTGAATTTGCGATTTGCTTATCTAGATAAGCTTAATTTTACTAAAGACTTAATAATTGATTTATTACCACAGGATGAAGAAGTTAATTCAAGAATGAAGTCCTTAAATTCAACATTAGAAGAATTAATTCAATTATTAACAAAGTTACAGGATAATTCTCAAAAACTTTCAGAAGTATATCGATTTATTGAAAATGGAGATGATATCTTAGAATTCATATATTCCGTAGAAGAGGATGAAATTTATTTAAAGATTAAAGAGAGATTTGATTTAAATCCTGATTATTCTTGGCATTTATTTAATAGAATTTATGATAAGTTAAATAAGGTTTCTCAAAAGATAGATTATCTATCTGAAGTTACTAGTAGTGATGTTTCTGATATTCAAAAGTTATTAATGCAGATTGCAATTATATTTAATAATAATAATTTAAATGAAGACCAGCAAAGAGATAGGTATTTAATCAGACATTTGAATGCGGTTTATCACTGTTTAAGAGGGGATTTTAATGAATCTCTATATGTAAAAGGATATGTTGAAGCGGAGTGGAATATATTAAAAAAAGCTAAGAATGAGTATCAAAAGGCTTTAGAACTTGATGATAATTTAGTTAAGGCTAAGGAAAAATTATCAGAGATTGAGAAAAATATTGTTTAGATTTATAATATATAATTAAATTGTTATTCCATCTCTTCCAATTAATTAATAAAATTGGAAGGGATTTTTTATTTTTTGTAGAAATAATGTTATGTCATGGTAGACATAACGATTCCTTTATAGGAGGTGGTAAATAAATTTGGAACCTAAAATAAAGTTATGGTTAGAAGTAGATGATGAAATAGTCTTTGGAATTGGCAGATTAATTTTATTAGAAAAGATTGATAGATTAGGTTCAATTAATAAAGCAGCCAACGAGTTAAATATGTCTTATCGTGCTGCCTGGGGTAAGATTAAAGCTAGTGAAGAAAGATTAGGCTTTAAGTTAGTGGAGACTAAAGTAGGAGGAAGTAAAGGTGGAGGCACTGAATTAACTTCAAAGGCTAAAAAGGTTATGAAAAAGTATCAGGAGTACGAAGAATTAATTAATCAGAAGGTTCAGAAAATATTTAAAAATAAGTTTACTGATCTATTTTAAGGTTAAGTTTTGTAGTCATTATGTCTAAAAAAACATAACGAAATTTAGGAGGAGATTAATAGTGAATAGATTATTTAGTAATTATAAAAAATGGTCATTTGTCTTAATGTTGTTGGTATTATTTAGTAGCGTTGCAGTTGGAAATGTACAAGCTAAAGAGGACAGTAGACTCATCTTAGCAACAACTACTAGTACAGAAAATTCTGGGTTATTAAATGAGTTGTTACCGCCATTTGAAAAGCAGTTTGATGTTAGAGTAGATGTAGTCTCTGTGGGAACTGGAAAGGCTATTAGATTAGCTGAAAATGGAGATGCTGATATTATTTTAGTCCATGCCAAAAAAGCAGAGAATAAGTTTGTTAATGAAGGTTATGGGGTGAATCGTCGTGATGTAATGTATAATGACTTTGTTATTCTTGGACCTAAAGATGATCCAGCTGGAGTTAAAGGTATGAAAGATGTTACTAAGGCATTCCAAAAGATATCTAATAGTAATTCCCGCTTTGTATCTAGAGGAGATGACTCAGGTACTAATAAAAAAGAGTTATCAATATGGAAGAAAGCAGGAATTCAGTCAAGAGGAAGATGGTATTTTGAAACAGGACAGGGAATGGGTGCAAGTTTAAATATAGCAAACGAAAAGAGGGCATATGTTTTAACAGACCGTGGAACGTACTTAGCTTATAAAGGGAAGTTAGATTTGAAGATTATGGTAGAAGGAGATTCGTTATTATATAACCCTTATGGAATCATTCCAGTTAATCCAGGGAAATATCCACATGTTAATTATCAAGATGCCATGGCTTTAGTTGGTTACATAACTTCACAACAAGGTCAACGTATTATCAAAAATTATATTAAGTTTGGTAAACGTTTATTTAATCCATCAGCTATAAAACCAGTTAATATTAAATAATCTAGGAGGAAAAGCAATATGGGATATTTATTAGGAGGGGTTAAAGAAGCGATAAACTTAATAATTAGTTTAGATCTAGAAGTATTACGGATAGTGTGGACTTCAGTTAAATTATCGACTATCTCTACTATAATTGCTTCATTTCTAGGAATTCCAGTAGGAATATTAATTAGCAAGATAGATTTTAAAGGGAAGTATTTATTTAATAGTATCCTAAATACATTATTAAGTTTACCAACGGTAGTAGTTGGTTTGATTGTTTATTCATTAATATCCCATCAAGGAGTATTGGGTGAATTTAACCTCTTATTTACTTCCCAAGGAATTATTATAGGACAAGTTATTTTAATCTTACCTATTGTAGTAGCATTAGTTAGAAATGCTATTCACGATATAGATGATAGAATGTATGAAACAGCCATTGCTTTAGGAGCAACCGGAACTCAAAGGTTTTGGTTGCTTATTTCTGAAGCGAAGTATGGAATTATTGGGGCTACGATTGCTGCTTATGGGAGAGTAATCGGTGAAGTCGGAGTTTCTATGATGCTAGGAGGAAATATTCGAAGATTGACTAGAACGATTACTACTGCCATAGCTTTAGAAACTAATAAAGGTCGCTTTAGTTTTGCTTTAGCTTTAGGAATGATTCTATTATCTATCTCATTTTTAGTTAATTTCTTAATTTATTATTTTCAGACAGGTGATAAGAGATGAAGAATATTACAGAAACAGTTTTGGAAGCGGAAAGGATTACTAAACATTATGGTGACGAACAGGTGTTAGATCTTGATCATTTTAAACTTTATGAAAATGCTTTTAATCTATTACTAGGATCTAATGGAAGTGGAAAAACAACATTATTAAGAATATTAAGCTTAATAGATAAGGAATATGAAGGTCAACTTCGTTATCGAGGTGAGGTAATAAATAAACAAGAGTCTGAGTTATTGAAATTAAGAAGGAGATTTTCAGTTATTTGGCAAGAGCCTTATCTTTATAATGGAACAATAGCAGAGAATATTGGTTTACCTTTAAAATTACGTAAAGTAGCTCAGAATGAAATTAATAATCGAGTTAATAAGCTAGCTTCTAACTTAAAAATTTCTCATTTGTTAAAAAAAGATAGTAAAGAAATATCTGGGGGAGAAAAACAAAAAGTTTCTATTGCTAGGGCTTTGATTGTTGAACCTGAAATTTTGTTTATAGATGAACCTACTACTCATTTGGATTATAAGAGTAATCAGTTTTTTAATGAATTATTTACTGAATTAGTAGCAGAGGGAATGACTATTTTATTAATCACACATGATTTATATCAAATAAAGTACTTAGCTGATTACATAACCCTTATGGAAAGTGGAGAAGTAGTTATTAGTGATATTAGAAAGAAAGTATTAGATAAAGATATTTTAGGTAATAATAATATTATAAGTTAAAAGGTACTACTAATACATATGAAAAAGCTATGATAAAGAAGGAGTTCTAGTATTTTTAAAGAAACTGTTGTTGAAGAGTATATAAATTAAATATTAGGGGAATGTGAATTATGGAATTAATAAGTTATGAAAAAGCATTGCAGAAAGAATCTACAATATATATTGATGTGAGGTCACCAGGAGAATTTGCTGAGTCTACTATTCCAAATGCTATTAATATTCCAGTCTTTAATAATAAGGAAAGAGAAAAGATTGGGAAGGTATATACTAATGAAAGTCCAGAAAAAGCTAGAATGTTAGGAGTAGATTTATTAGCTCCTAAATTACCTGAATTAGTACGAAAGATCAAAAAGATAGCTAAGAAATATAATTATGTAATTCTCTTTTGTGCTCGAGGTGGACTGCGAAGTGAGAGTATAGGGGTGATTAGTGAGATAGTTGGTATGAAACTCTATAAACTTGATGGAGGTTATAAATCATATCGACATTTTATTTTAGATAGGTTAGAAGAGTATGATTTACAGAGTAGATTACTAGTTATTCATGGTTATACTGGAGTAGGAAAGACAGATTTGCTTTATGAGTTGGATGAAGTTAGGATGCCAATTATTGATTTAGAAGGTTTAGCTAATCATAGAGGTTCTGCCTTTGGCAGTATAGGTTTAGATGAACCGACTAATCAAAAAATGTTTGATTCTGTACTTTGGGAAAGATTAGAAGAATTAAATGGTGAAAAAATAATTGCCGTGGAAGCTGAAAGTAAGCGGATAGGAATTTCAGTTTTACCTGATTTCTTTTTAGATGCTATGGATGATGGAGTACATATTTTAATAGAAAGTTCTCTAAAGGCAAGGGTTAATAGGATCTTTGATGAATATGTAAATAGTTATAATCAGGAACCAGAATTATTTATTGACCGATTGTTGGAGTCATTATCTGCAATACAAAAATATATAGTCAAGCGAGTAGGTAAGCAAGGTTATAGAGAATTAGTGAAAATTGCTAAGGAGGGAAAGTTAAAAGAGGTAGTCAAAATTCTTTTAACAGAGTATTATGATCCAATGTATAAGTATTCACAGGATAAATGGGGAAGTTTTGCATTAGAAATTGAATCAGATAATTTACAAAAGATTGCAAAAGATATCATTAAATTTATGAAAAACTACTGATCATATGCTCTTAACTCTTAATATATGAGGGAAGGAGCGATGAATATTGGAGCGACAAAGGTTAAAAGATAAGTTTATTGGCGCTTTAGTAGGAACGTTTGTTGGTGACACTTTAGGTATGGCAGTGGAAGGGTATTCTTTAAATCAGATTGAAGCAGAGTATGGTCATATTGAACATATGTTAGAGGCTAGGTTAGGTTCAGGTACTTATACTGATGATACTGAAATGATGATTGGTGTAGCTGAATCATTAATAGCAGTTAACGGGTTTGATGGAAAAGATATGGCTAATAAGTTTATAACTAATCTTAATTTAGATCGAGGTTACGGCTCGGGAACTATCCAGGCTTTAAATAATATTAAAGCAGGTACTTCTTGGCAGGAAGCTGGTAAGTATGTATTTGGCAATGGTTCTTTTGGGAATGGATCTGCCATGCGAGTAGCACCTATAGGTGTTTTTTACCATGATAATTATGAGAAATTAAAAGAAAAGGCTAAAAAGTCTAGTTTAATTACTCATGCCCATCCTTTAGGTAAAACTGGAGCTACCTTACAAGCTTTAACTGTCGGATATGCAATTAACCAAGCTTCTGATAGTGATTTCTCAGTAGAAAATTACTTAAATTTCTTATCGAAACTTTTAGATTTAGATTCAAAAGAGTTTTCACATAAGTTTAGATTAATAAATGAATATTTAGATGACCAACCTAATAAAGAGCAAGTAGCCAAGGAATTAGGTAGTGATACAAGAGTCTTTAATTCAGTTCCAACTTCTATTTATTCTTTCTTAGCTAATTTAAATGAATTTAGAGATGCTGTTCTTTATGCCATAAATTTAGGTGGAGACACAGACACTGTTGGTGCTATGACTGGAGCTATAGCGGGAGCGTATCATGGATTTGATAAGATTCCTAAAGATTGGTTAAATAATCTTGAAAATAATAAAAAGGGCTTAGATTATATAATAAACTTAGGTGAAAGGTTATTTGAATTAAGATATAATTGTTAAAAGTTAAAGAATAGAATAGGGATTTAGGCAAAAGAACTCTTTAATGGGTTCTTTTTTTATTTTGTTTGCGTATAAATATACTAGGGTTAAATAGTCATAAAAGATGGAGGATTAAACTAAATGATCTTCATTAAAAATAAGATAGTAGCTAGTATGTCTTTATTAAGGATACTTTCGGGGATTATTGAATTTACAGCGGCATTATTAATGTTAAAGTTTAATACAGTAGAAAGGGCTTTACAAATAAATTCTGTTTTAGCTATGGTAGGGCCTGTAGTCTTAGTATTAGTAACAACTTTAGGTTTAATAGGAATTGCAGATAAGATATCAGCTTTAAATTTTATAATTATTGGGGCGGGTGTAGCTTTAATTCTTTTGGGTACTAAACTTTAAATGGTTGAATTTTATTATTATTTTTGATAATAATATGAGGAGTGATTAGTTATGAAGAGCGAAAAGTTTAATAATGGATGGGGAGTAGATATTGATTTTCCTTTACAAGGGAGAGAAGCTAAGCCAAGAGATATTGGTTTAACTATGATTTTAGATAAAGGTTTAGGATTAAACCAGACTAAGGATTTATTAGAGATAGCAGCTAACTATATAGATTTTCACAAGTTAAGTTTTGGTACTTCAGCTTTATATCGACCTAAAGTATTAGAAGAAAAGATAGAATTAATCAAGTCTTATGGGATAGATATTTATCCTGGAGGTACTTACTTAGAAGTGGCTGTTACTCAAGGGAAATTAGATGAGTACCTAAATAGAGCTAAAGAATTAGGTTTTACTGCTATAGAAGTTTCTGATGGAACTATTGAATTAACTAGTAGTTTACGATCAGCAATTATTAAAAAAGCAGTTGATTTAGAGTTTAAAGTTTTAAGTGAGATAGGTAAAAAGGATAAGAAAAAGCAGTTTAAAATGTCTAAAATGATCAAACAATTAAAGCAAGATATAGATGATGGTGCTTATAAAGTAATAGTGGAGGCTAGAGAATCTGGAAAAGGGATTTCAATTTATAATTCTGAAGGAGAACTTGATGAATTTAAGATGGAACAGCTATTATTAGGAGCTTATGACGGAAATGATATTATGTGGGAGACACCACTTAAGAAACAACAGGTTAAATTTATTAATGCTTTAGGTTCTAATGTTAATCTAGGTAATATAGCACCTAGTGATATTTTAGCTTTAGAATCATTACGTGTAGGAGTGAGAGGTGACACTTTTAAAACATCTCTTTCAGAAGAGGACTCAATATTTAAGACTGCTTTTTTACAGAAAGATAATGATATAGATGAATTTTAAACTAAGCTTTAGTGGTATAAAGCTAAAATAAACTGGGTAGGAGTGAGATTGATTTAAATGAAAATAGATATAGTATTAAATGTGGAGCAAATCAATAAAGAAAGGATAACAGATAAAGTAACGGTAGCAATTGATACTTTTCGGGCTACTACCACCATCGTAACAGCTTTATCAAATGGAGCTAAAGAAGTGATTCCGGTTAAAAGTGTTGAGGAAGCATTAAATTATAATACTCAGGATGAGGACATAGTTGTAGCTGGAGAAAGGTCAGGGGAGAAGATGCCTGAATTAGATTTAGGAAATTCTCCTTTAAGTTATACTGAAAAGATAATTAAAGGTAAAAAATTAGTATTGACTACTACGAATGGTACTAAAATGTTATTAAATTTAAAGGATTCCAAGCAGATAATTATTGCTTCCATAATTAATTTAAAAGCTGTCGCCCAAGAGATTAATGAGATTAAAGAAGTTATTATTTGTTGTGCAGGAACTCAAGGGGAATTTTCATTAGAAGATTTTATTACTGCTGGAGCTTTAATTTATAAGTTAAGAGATTTAAGTGTTGATTTAGAGTTAACTGATTTAAGTTTAGTTGCTTATCAGACTTATTTTATCAATAAGGATAATCTATTCAGAGTTTTAAGTAATAGTAAAAATGGATCTAGGTTAATTTCTTTAGGTAAAAAAGCTGATGTAGACTATTCTATAAAGGAGGATATTCTTTCAAAAGTTCCAATTTGTGTTAATGATAAAATAATTAGCCAAGATTAGATGATTAAAGAGGTGGGAGGCTTGGGAAAAGAATACATTTTAATCTTTATTATTTTTGCTTTAGGTGTTTTAGCTAAATCTGATTTGCTTTCTTTAGCAGCGGTAATTTTATTTTTATTAAAGTTTTTGCAACTTCATTCTATATTTCCGATTTTGGAAGATAAGGGTTTAGATATTGGACTATTATTCTTGATTTTAGCAGTTTTAGCTCCTTTGATAACTAATTCTAAAGCTTTATCAGAACTAATGAATGTATTTAAATCCCCTTTAGGGATTTTAGCATTAATTGGTGGGCTATTAGCAACTCAATTAAATGGAATGGGATTAAATTTATTAGAAGATAAGCCACAATTAATTATTGGTATGGTATTGGGATCCTTAATCGGCATCATATTTTTAGATGGTATTCCTGTTGGTCCACTGATGGCTGGTGGAGTGACAGCCTTCTTTTTAAAGTTATTTAAAATTTTAATTAATTAAGATAAGGAGGCAAGAAGGAAATCAATGGTTATAGTATGGTTCTTATTATTTTCAGGATTACTTTGGTTAATCATTAATCATCCAATTAAGAAGAAGGAAAAGAGAAAAGATAATTATGGATACTTTTTTGATTATAAAAATAATAGTAAAGATGATTAGTTAATTCTTACTACTGCTATTATCACTATCACTATCACTATTATCATCTGTAATTATTTTACTTTCATCTAGGAACATAAAGATTAAAATAGAACCTAATACTCCGATGCTAGCTCCTCCAAAAAACATAGCTTTTTCACTAATTCTATTTAACAAACTAAAGGTAGGTGGTCCAAAAGCGACTCCTATGAATCTAACACTACCATAAAGTGAAGTGATACCACCTCGTTGTTCACTAGGGGCAGAACTAGTAACTAAAGTATTAACCGTTGGTAAGATTAACCCACTACCAATTCCTAGAATTGAGATGGTTCCCATATATAAATATATATTTCGAATAAAAGGTAACAAAGATAAGATAATAGCATTAATTATTAATCCTAAAGCTAAAGCATGCTTAAAGTATCTTCCTTTCTTTTTAAGATAAAGACCGGTTAAATAGGAGGTAGTAGACATAAAGGTGATAGGAATAGCGATAACTAACCCTTTAGTTAATCCTTTAATATCATATCGTGTTTCTAAAATATCTGATAAATAAGAAAGAACTCCAAATAAAAGAAAGAGAACTATCATACCACCTAATAAACTTAGTGAAAGAGAAACACCTCGTTTTTTAAATATCTGCTTAATATTATTAAGATATTCTCCTATTGACTGTTTTTGAATATTATCGGAAGGTTCTTCAACTAAAAACCAAATAGAAGCAGCAATAGGAATGGATAAGAAAGCATAAGAGAAAAAGAGAGCAGACCAAGAAACTAGAGCAATAGTTGCTCCTAAAATAGGACTTAATATTTTTCCTAATCCATTGGCTGATTCAATAATTCCTAATGCTTCGCTTCGTTGGTTTGAAGTAAAAATATCTCCAACTAAAGCCATTACAATAGGAGCTGTACCAGCTCCACCAATACCTTGAATGACTCGACTAACTAAAATCACCTTGTAAGCATTCTCATCTAAAAAAGCAGCAGCTAATCCAGCTATTAATCCTCCTAAACCATATAATAATAAAGAAGGGATAATTATTTTCTTACGACCTATTCTATCTGATAAATACCCTAAGAATGGGATTGCGACTCCCGCTGAAGCAGAGAATAGAGTAATTAGTAAGCCTACTTGGAATTGATTTATATCTAATGCAGATTTGATTTTAGGAAATTCAGGGATCAGCATTGAATTTCCTAATACCATTAAAAATGGTACAGCAGCGAAAGCAGTTAACATTTTTTTATATTTTTTGTCCATTAATTCAATCCTCCTACATTATCTTTGATAGTTCACACCATAACCGCCTTTAGGCAATTGCCAGGCAATATTATTATAAGGGCATCCTTGGGGACAGGCTAAACATTCAACACATCTAGTATAATCGACTTTTATTTCAGTATCTTCCCCGCTCCAAGAGTAAACTCTAGTAGGGCAGTAATACGTGCAAGGTTTATTCTCACATTTTTTTAAACATACCTTTTTATTTTTAATATCAATATGAGATATGTCATCTGCTATAATTTCTACACTATCTAGTGGTGATTTTTGATCTTTTAAAAAATTAGACATCAGAATATCCCCCAGTCTTTAAAACCATAGTATAAGTCAGTAATGAGCTTTTTAGTAGGTTCCATATTAAGAATTTCCTTCTTTATTTTTTTTATTTTTTGTTCTGATGGTTCAACACCCACTTCAAAGAAACGATAAGCGGCATCATTAGCAGCTTTGGTTAATAGATAATCGGCATCTGGGTGATCTTTATAGTATTTTTTAGCGGATTTACTCTTTTTAATACTTTTCATAAAGAAACTATCCATAACTCTTTTTTCATAACCCTTAAGTACTTTAGCACTATAATCTTCAGCTGCTCTAGCTTGGGCTATTGTTTCTGCAGCATACAGACCAGTTAACATGGCTATATCAGATCCTCTACGGCCACTAATCATCATGGCAGCATCGCCTGCAATTAGTAAACCATCATCATAAAGCTGTGGTACATTTTCATAACCACCTTTAGGGATTACATGAGCCTTATAAGCTATAGATTCAGCACCTGCAATTAGTCTTTTAATTAAAGGATGCTTCTTAAAGCGACTAAGTAACTGATAAGGACTAATTCCTTTAGCATTAATTTGATTTAGATAGCCACCTGTAATTAGAGATATAGATTTTTTGTTAGTCCATAGTCCACCTTTCCCAATAACTCCAGAAGTAGGGTAACCAATCATTCCTAGATTAGCTCCTTCTCCTGGTTCTAAATTAAAGCGAGCTTCTATAATTTCAGGTGGTAATGCTAGTTCTTCTTTAACATATAAGGTTAAACTTGAAGCTTCTATTCTACCTCGCATACCTGCCTTTTGAGTTAAGTTTGCACTGGCTCCTTCAGCAATTAAAACTACATCAGCATAGATAATTTCTCCATTATCTAATTTTACCCCATTTACTTTCTTTTTAAGTAAGCCAATTTTTTCATATACTAAATCATCTACTAAAGTTTCAGTCATTAAATTAGCTCCGGCTTCAACTGCTTTATTAGCAAACCAAGCATCAAACTTAGACCTAATGGCTGAAAACTTATTATATGGAGGTTCATTAAATTTTAAGCCTGTAAATCCAACTTTAACTGCTGAATTTTTATCCATTAACCATAATTCATCGGTAACTATACTTCTTTCTAGAGGAGCTTTTTCCCAAAATCCAGGAATGATTTTAGCAGTAGGTTTACGATAAATGCTACCACCAAACATATTTTTGCTTCCAGGTTTTTTTCCTCGTTCTATTAATGCAACTGATGAGTTATTTTGGGCTAATAAAAGAGCTGCTGATGCACCAGCTGGACCCGCGCCTACAATTACAGCATCGTAACGATCATTACCCATATTTTTCTCTCCTTCAATTAAATTATCAAAATTAGTACAACTTTAGTTTTAACGATTACTCCTATTTTATTCTTAATTTTAATTTTCAAAAATGTATTATATTTGCAGAAACGGTTTAAAATAAGATTGATAAGCTTAACATTGGAGTGATTATATGAATAAAAAGTTATTGCTTGCTTCTTTAAATTGGTTTTATACTTTAGAATTAGAACAGGTGACATTATATGAAGAACAGCATAGAGCCAGTAATGATGATTATATTAAAGAAGTTTTAAAGCATTTAGCTGATGTAGAAAAAGGTCATGTGGAAAATATAAAAAAAAGCATTAGGGAATTAGGATCTGAGCCTAGTAGAGTAGGAGAAATCATAGGCCCAATTTTTGGTAAACCATTTAGTGAATTAACTACAATGTTTGGAACAGTTAATCTATTTAATATTAATATTTTGTTAGAATCTAGAGCAGCGCATGATTATTATAAATTAATCAATGAAGTAAAAGATCAAGGATTATTAGATGTTTTAATAAGGAATTCTATTGAAGAAGATATGCATAGAAGTTGGTTTGTGGAACAAAAACGTCAGCTAAACAAAAAGAAGTTTAAAGGACAGATTTAAAGACAAGAAAAGTGATTAGGTAGGTGAAGGCTATGATAGATCCAGATGATAAGATTTCTTCGCGGCAGTTATATATTATGATAATTAGTATTCTAATAGGAGTTAATACTTTAATTATGCCCAGATTTATGACAGAAGTTGCTGGGGTAGATGGCTGGATTTTACCGATTACTAGTGGATTAATTGTTATCTTTAATATGTATCTTTTAGTTAGAATTAATTCGGCATTTCCTAATCTTACTTTTATTGAGTATAGTGAGATTATTTTTGGTAAAGTTTTAAGTAAGTTATTAAGTAGTGGTTTATTATTATATTTTTTATTAATAACTTCAATTAATATTAGACTCTTTAGTTCTGCTATTAAGCCATTTTTAATTCCAAGAACTCCTATAGAAATTTTGTTACTTTCAACTTTAATAATACCAGCATATCTAATTAGACATGGAATAGAACCGATAGCTAGATTTAATGAATATATTACTATGCCAGCTTTGATTTTTCTGGCCATACCTTTATTATTAACCGTTTCATTACCTCATTTTGATTTAGGTAATATATTGCCAGTCTTTAATTCTGGCTTATATAAGATAACTCAAGGTTCGTTAATCGGTTATGGAGCATCTTCATTTTTAGGTTTAGAGATGATGTATCTATTATATCCATATATAAAGAGTTCTGATAGAGATAAAGTTCTTTCAGCAACAATAAGTGGGATTACAACGGTTGTAGTTATCTTTGTTAGTTTTGTAGCCTTCACTATAGCAGCAGTTGGATATGTGGAGTTAGGATATATGACCTGGCCAATCATTAGTATTCTAAGTTCAATAGAAGTTCCAGTTCTTGAAAGGATAGGTAGTCTATTTATAGCTATTTGGGCTACAATTTCTTTTACAACTACTTTAGTTCTAACATTTGTAGGAAATGGGCTAGGATTAGCACATTTTTTTAATTATAAGGAGTTTAAACAATTAATTTTACCCGGTATGGTTCCGCCTTACTTTTTGGCATTATTACCTGGAACAATAGATAAGGCTTTTAGATTAATGAGGTATATTAACTATATAGGTAAGTTTTATTTAATTATTTTACCAATTATTCTATTTATAACTTTTAAGTTAAAGGGGTTAGATAAAAAAGTAGAATGATTTAAAGTATCTCTTTAAAAAGTAAGCAAGTTAGTATATAATTAAAAACGATAAAATATAAAAGATAACTTACATATGTTACTATAGGGAGCTGGTTTTAATGCACGGATATTATGGTTCAGTAAATTCAGGTTGGTTAGAAGTAATAACAGGAGTTATGTATGCAGGAAAGAGCAATGAATTACTTAGAAGAGTAGAAAGGGCAGTAATTGCTAAACAAGAGGTGGTAATCTTTAAGCCAAAAGTTGACGATAGATATAGTGATAATGAAGTTGTAACCCATAATGGCAATAAGATCAAGGCTGAGATAGTCGATGATTCTTCAGATATTGAGAAACGTTTTAAAAAAATAAATAATAAGATTGATGTAATAGCTATAGATGAAGGACAATTCTTTGATAATGGCTTAATTGAGTTAGTTGTAGATTTAGCTGATCAAGGCTATAGAGTAATTATTGCTGGTTTAGATATGGATTTTGCTGGGCGTGGCTTTGAGCCTATGCCGGAATTGATGGCTCGCGCGGAATATGTTACTAAGTTACATGCTGTATGTGTAAAGTGTTCTAATCCTGCTACCCGTAATCAAAGGTTAATTAATGGAGAACCAGCTAGTGTCGATGATCCGATTATAGTAGTTGGTGCTGATGAAAAATATGAAGCTAGATGTAGGAACTGTCATCAAGTCAAGTAATATCCAATTTTTTCTTTGAATTAAAAGTCTGAAAATGATATAATTTATTTCACAAGGGAGTGATAGACTTTGGAAAAGCCCGTTCTTTTTGGTAAGGGTGCAAAAAAAATGTTAGGAATTTTGCATATTCCAGACTGCAAGACTGATTATCCTAAACCAGCAGTTATTCTTTGTCATGGGTTTAAGGGTAATAAAATAGGGCCTCATCGAATATTTGTTAAGATGGCTAGAAATTTAGCTGAAAACGGTATCGTAGCTTTTAGGTTTGATTATCGTGGTTCTGGAGATAGTTTTGGTGATTTTAAAGAGACTACCATTTCGGGACAGGTAGAAGATGCTTTAGAAGCAGTAGAGTTAATTAGTCAATTAGACGAAGTTAATTCATCTCAGTTAGGACTATTAGGATTAAGTTTAGGTGGAGCAGTTGCAGCTTGTACAGCAGCTAAGTCGCAAAATATTAAAGCTTTAGTTTTATGGTCAGCAGTGGCTGAGATTCAAAAAGTATTCTTAGCACAAAAACCGAAAGACAATGCCTTACAGACTTTAGATGAGCAAGGGTATATAGATTTAGATGGCTCAAAATTAGGTAAAGATTTTGTAAATGAAATTAATGAAATCAATCCTTTATCAAGAATTAAAAAGTATAAAAACCTACTTTTTTTAGTTCATGGTAGTGAAGATGAAGTAGTTCCAGTAGAGAATACAGAAGCATATTATGATAATTCTATTGCTGAAGAATGTCAGAAACATATAGTTGCTGGGGCAGATCATACTTATAATAATTCTGATTGGGAAGAGGAAGTATTAAATAAAACTTTGCAATGGTTAATTGAAAACTTATAATTAAGAGTAATGAGGTGGAAGTAGTGAAGACTGCAGAAGAGGTTGAAAAAATTTTAAAGATATTAGATAATAAATATCCTGCTCCAGAAACTGAATTGGATTATGAAACACCTTTTGAATTATTGATTGCTACTATTCTTTCTGCTCAATCAACAGATAAACAAGTAAATAAAGTGACAAAGGAATTATTTGAGGATTATAAAGAACCTGAAGATTTTATAGGGGTGACTCCTGATGAGTTATCTAATAAAATTCAAGGAGTAGGTCTATATCGAAACAAAGCAAAGTATATTATTAAAACCTGTCATAAATTAGTTGAAGATTATAATTCTAGAGTACCACAAGGTAGAAAAGAATTAATGAAATTATCAGGAGTTGGACGTAAAACAGCCAATGTGGTTTTAAGTTGTGCATTTGATTTTGATGCTATTGCTGTGGATACCCATGTTTTTCGAGTAACTAATCGTTTAGGAATAGCTAATAGTGATACAGTATTGGCAACTGAAAAGGAATTAATGGATAATATTCCTAAACAATTATGGTCTGTTGCTCACCATTGGTTTATTTTTCATGGACGAGAAATCTGTAAAGCACGTAAGCCAAGGTGTCAAGAATGTCCAGTAAGTCATTTATGTGATTATTTTCTTAAAGAAGAATAGCTTAAGTAGGGGTTGAGTATGTATGGGGAATTTTGATTTAGAGGTTGATATTACTGAAGATGAGATATTGAAGTTATATGGTTATGAATCAGCAAATGAGGCAAAACCACAGATTAGGGAAGTAGTAAATAAGATGATTACTAAAGGTGAAGAGCTAGTGGATTTTGAAGCTACGAGTCATCAAATTGAAGAGATACTGGTTAAGCCAGATGAAAATATAATTATTTTAAATGATTCTTACCAAATAGAGTCGGCTTATTTAACTGATAAATTAGATGGTGCCACTAAAGCGATGGTAAGTTTAGTAACTATTGGTTCTAAAATAGATGAAGAGATTAATCAGTCTTTTAAAAAAAATGAATATTTAGAAGCAACTATCTTAGATTTAGTAGGTAATAGATTATTAGATAGAATAACAAAAGAAGTTTGGCATATAGTACGAAATAGTAGTATAGCAATGGGATTAGGAGTTAGTGGTTATTATAGTCCAGGAGAAGGAGATTGGGATATAAATGACCAAGAATATTTTTTTGAATTAGGGTCTGGAAAAGATATTGGAGTTAATATAACTTCTTCTCAAGCTTTAGTTCCTCAAAAATCTTTATTATTCATTATTGGTCAAGGTGAAGATTTAGATGTTGATGATTATGAACCATGCTTAGACTGTACTAATGAAAGTTGTCAATTTAAGAATAAAGGATAATATTTATATTTCACTATTTAGGTCATAAATGAAGCTCAAAATTTCAGCTACTACTTGATAAAGTTCTTCAGGTATTTCTTCATTCAATTTCAATTGAAGTAAATTATCTATTAAAGCAGGATCTTCATAAATAGGGATATCATTTACTTAATTCATCATTATCCATTTTTAGAGGTAATTGCAAATAGAGAAAAGTAGTATCTTGATTATCATTTTGATGCATAATTAATTTTTGACTGGTTAAATTATATATGGCTTTATTTAAGGGTTGATTTGAGTTGTTCGAATTATTATCTTTAAGTTGATACAAAAAAGCTTTCAAACTAATATCAGGCTTTAAATTCTTTAGTACTTCTACTGTATTAATATTTTGTTTAAATACTTTTTGTAAGTCAGAGGTGATATCAGGTTGTGTACTTAAAAAATCTACTAATAGTTTAATACTTGAATTATTTATATTTAAATTATTCTCTTTTAAAAAGGATATTGTTTGAATAATTTTAGTGATATCTTCATATTATATTTACCTCCATGGATTGATGCTTTATTATGAAGTTCTTTGTTAGTTAGTAGTGTCCTTTAATAAAGTGTAGATTATTTTATTGTTTCTTGAAGGAATATCTCAATATTTTGTCGAAGTATTAAATTACTGTTAAATCATGCCAAAAAAAGGATTGAGTAGGAGTTGGTAGATTGATGCTTGTATTGAAAGATTATAATATTAGCGATTGCGAAATAAAGAACATGCTGATTTTATTAGGGAAATTATCTATTAATAGTTATCCATTAATAATTTTAGAACATAATCATCAATTATCTTCTGAGTTGAAAGAGTTAATGACTACAGTAATCAATAACTTACAAATTCGTAGTCAACTTAAAAATAGAATATCTGAACTTCAAATGAAAATAGATTCTGTTTTAAAATATAATGAAAATGAAAAACAGATCAAACTTTATAAAAACTCATTTAATCTAAAGAATCGTAGGCTAAAAGAATTGAAAGATGATAACTATCAACTCTTAGCTATTATTGGAGATCATTTTTTTAAACAAAGATTATTGAGCAATCATGAAGAGTTTGAGAAAGTTTATTCAGAATTAGAGAAGTTTTTAAAAGAAGGGGGATGTATTAAAGATAGCAAGTTTAATTATGTGAATAGAAAATTTAGTAATCCTCTAAGTAAGAGTGTAAACTTCATAAAAATATAGATAAGCATATATTATAAGAGGTTAGTAGAAATACTGACCTTTTTTAATTGGAGGAAAATGGTGTTGATTATAGAATAGTAGTTATAGTAAATAATTAATTGTAGCTATTAGCAATTAGATAAATAGAGGTGACTGGTAGTGTTATTTTATAATGAAGGTCAGCAGTTAGGTTTATTCGATAAGAATAATAATATTGAAAGAAGGTTTAATAGTTTAGAGGAAATTAAAAAGATTGCAGTACAATGTAAAAGATGTATTCTACATAAAAATTGTAATCAATTGGTGTTCGGAACTGGTAATCCAAAAGCAGGTTTAATGTTTGTAGGAGAAGGTCCGGGTAAGGTTGAAGATGAAAAAGGGACACCATTTGTGGGTAAAGCGGGACAACTCTTTAATAGAATATTAGAAGCGGCTGAAATTAATAGAGAAGATGTTTATATCAGTAATATAGTAAAATGTAGACCATCAGGGAATCGCAATCCTGAAATAGAGGAGATGAAAAGCTGTCTTTGGTTTTTAGCACAAGAGATTAGAATGGTAGAACCTACTATTATTGTTCCGCTAGGTTCCATAGCGGTTAAAGGATTATTAAACCCTAATGGAAAGATAACTAGATTAAGAGGGAAATGGGTAGAGAGAAATGGGTATTATTTTTTACCTACTTTCCATCCAGCAGCACTTTTGCGTAATGAAAGCTGGAAGAAACCAACTTGGCATGATTTTTTAAAGATTAAAAAAGCGTATAAGCGTTACTTAAAGTTAAAAAAGCAAGGAGAAATGTAGATTTATTAATAAATTAGGAATATATATTATTAAACTGTAATATTATATTAATGAAAATAATAAGATTTTAACTAGTATATTGGATTAGTACTTAAAAAAAGATTGGTGCATTGTATAATTAAATGCACGGGCTAATAAAAAAATGACACATACTTGTTCCTCTGATAAAATGTTAAGTAACCACACTTAAACATTAAGGAGGCACAAATATGCGTCAAAGTAATTATATCATAGAAAGAGAAAAAGGGAAACATTTAAAACTAGGAGCTCGTAAGATTATTGCTCATTTATATAATAAGCAAAATAAAAATTATAGTGAAATAGCCCGAGAAATGAACTGTCATAGGACAACAATAAGCCGAGAAATAAAAAAGGGTTTAACTACTTTTAAAAACGCAGATTGGTCTGATAGAGAAGTTTATGT